>CAJFUL010000011.1 GCA_904420245.1 Candidatus Paralachnospira avium | reverse complement strand
TATGGACTGGAGATTCCGATGTGACAGCTTTTTCTGAATTTGAAGATTGGGCGGAAGAGGAAACGGCCAAGCTGGCGGAAGAACAGGACTAGGCGCAAAAGAAAAAGAGGATCCGGATAGAAAAATTCATATGACGGATGGAAAATGCTTTCGCTGGCTGTATAGCTTTCGCGGAAGCATTTTTAAATGGTGGGACTTGAGACCCCGAGATCCATGGTTTCGGATGCAAGATTTTTGAGGCTCTGGAAATACTAAGTTTAGATTGCCGTCAGGGCGGCAGATTTGGTAAAATAGGAGGAGAGCCATGAGATCGTTTCAATATCAGATACAGGATGAGATCGGGATCCATGCGAGACCTGCCGGAAAGCTGGTAAAGCTGGTGAAGGAGCTGGATTCCAGGGTGACGCTGGAGACGGAGGGACGGAAGGCGGACGGCGAAAGCTTATTTGGAGTCATGGGGCTTGGTGTGAAGCAGGGCGCCCAGGTGACAGTAACCGTGGAGGGCGGGGATGAAGAAACATCCCTGGCCAGGATGGAGGAATTTTTCAGAGAGAATTTGTAGGAGGCCGCATGGAGTGTTATAGAGGCAAATCTGTGGGGAAGGGGATCGCCATAGGAAAGCTTTTCTTTTACAGGAAGAAAGAAAGGCAGGCGGTGAGAAAGGAGTCGGCAGATACAGAAGGAGAGATCGGCCGGTACCGGCAGGCCAGAACGAAGGCGGTGGGAGAGCTGAAGGCTCTTTACGAGAAGGCTCTGCGGGAAGTGGGAGAAGTGGGAGCCGCTATTTTTGAGACTCACCAGATGATGCTGGAGGATCCGGATTTCGTGACGGCCATTGAGAATATCATAGTTTCCCAGAAGGTCAATGCCGAATACGCGGTGACCGCGGCAGGGAAAAATTTTTATCAGATGTTTTCGGATATGGAGGATGAATATTTCCGGGAGCGGGCTGCCGACGTGGGCGACGTCACCGACAGGCTTTTGGATGCGCTGGAGGGAAAGGAAGAGAGGGAGCAGGTCCCGGAGGAACCGGTGATCCTGGCGGCGGAAGATCTGGCTCCCAGCGAGACCGTGCAGATGGATAAGGGCAGGCTCCTGGCCTTTGTGACAGAGCTTGGCTCATCCAATTCCCATACGGCGATCCTGGCCAGGACCATGAACATTCCTGCTGTCTCGGGCATTGCCGTCAGGCCGGAATGGGATGGCCGGACGGCAGTGGTGGACGGATACAGCGGCGTTCTCTATATCGATCCGGAGCAGGAGACTTTGGAAAAAATGCAGAGGCGGCTTGAGGAGGACAGAAGGCAGGTACAGCTTCTGGCCAGCCTGAAGGGAAGAGAGAGCGTCACAAAGAGCGGCAGGAAGATCCTCCTCTATGCCAATATCGGAGGGGTGGCGGATGTGGCTTCGGCGCTGGCCAATGACGCCGAGGGCATTGGACTGTTCCGGAGTGAATTTTTATATCTGGAGAAGGACGATTATCCCAGAGAAGAAGAGCTGTTTCAGGCTTATAAAGCGGTGGCGGAGATGATGGGAGGGAAACGGGTCATCATCCGCACTCTGGATATAGGAGCCGATAAGCAGGCGGGATATTTCCGGATCCCCAGGGAAGAGAATCCCGCCATGGGCCTTCGGGCGATCCGGATCTGCCTGGAACGGCCGGAGGTGTTCAAGACTCAGCTGAGGGCAGTCTTCCGGGCGGGAGTCTATGGAAATCTGGCCGTTATGTATCCGATGATCACTTCTGTGGAGGAGGTGCGGCAGGTCCGGAAGCTGGCGGATCAGGTGAAGGCCGAGCTTTCCGAGGAAGGGATCGCCTTTGCCCATATGGAGCAGGGGATCATGATCGAAACGCCCGCCGCGGCTCTCATAAGCGATGCCCTGGCCAAGGAAGTGGACTTTTTCAGCATTGGGACCAATGATCTGACCCAGTATACTCTGGCCATTGACCGGCAGAATCCGGCGCTGGACAAATACTATGATCCTCACCATCCGGCCGTGCTGCGCCTGATCGGAGAGGTGATCCAAAACGGTCACCGGGAGGGCTGCCTGGTGGGGATCTGCGGGGAGCTGGGAGCCGATACGTCTCTGACAGAGACGTTTATCCGGATGGGGATCGACGAGCTTTCGGTCTCTCCGTCCAGGATCCTCCCGGTGCGTCAGGAGATCCTGCGGACGGAATAGATCCCAGTCATCAGAAAAGCGCCCCGTTTTGGGGCGCTTTTTGCTGCAAAAATCCCTGTTTATTTCAGGAGGGCTTTGTGATAGACTTTTTTTCCTTTCCGGAGTTTCACACCGTCCGTGAGCTGCTCTTTGGAGATCCTGGTATCCAGAGAGGCCTTTTCTCCGTCTGCGGAGACGCCGCCCTGCTGGACCAGCCGTCTTGCCTCGCTCTTGGTGGGAGCCAGGCCGCAGGCCAGCATAAGATCCAGGATGCCGATGGCGCCGTCCGAGAGCTGCTCTTCCGTAAGCTCGGTGGTGGGCATATTGGAGTCGTCTCCGCCGCCTGCGAAGAGGGCGTGAGATGCCTGTCTGGCTTTGTCGGCTTCTTCTTTTCCATGGACCAGGCTGGTCAGCTCATAGGCCAGGATCTCCTTGGCCTCGTTGAGCTGGCTGCCTTCCCATTTATCCATCTTGTCGATCTCCTCCAGAGGCAGGAAGGTCAGCATCCGGATGCACTTGAGCACGTCGGCGTCGCCGATATTTCTCCAGTACTGGAAGAATTCAAAAGGAGATGTCTTATTGGGATCCAGCCATACGGCGCCCTTGGCCGTCTTGCCCATTTTATTGCCCTCTGAGTTCATCAGCAGGGTGATGGTCATGGCATAGGCGTCTTCATTGTCCGTGGTCTTTTTGCGGATCAGCTCGGTGCCCGCCAGCATATTGGACCACTGGTCATTGCCGCCGAACTGCATATTGCAGCCGTAGTGCTGATGCAGGTAGTAGAAATCGTAAGCCTGCATGATCATATAGTTGAATTCCAGGAAGCTCAGTCCTTTCTCCATCCTCTGCTTGTAGCACTCGGCCCGCAGCATATTGTTGACGGAGAAGCAGGCGCCCACATCCCGGAGCAGTTCGATGTAGTTGAGTTTCAGCAGCCAGTCGGCATTGTTGACCATGATGGCTTTGTCAGGACCAAATTCGATGAAACGTTCCATCTGCTTTTTGAAACATTCACAGTTGTGCTGGATGGTCTCAGGCGTCATCATGGAGCGCATGTCCGCGCGGCCAGAGGGATCTCCGATATATCCGGTTCCGCCTCCGATCAGGACGATGGGCTGGTTGCCGGCCATCTGGAGCCGTTTCATCAGGCAGAGAGCCATAAAATGCCCCACATGGAGGGAGTCGGCGGTGGGATCGAAGCCGATGTAGAAGCGGGCTCCTCCCCGGTTGATCAGATCCCGGATCTCCGGCTCGTCTGTGACCTGGGCGATAAGGCCCCTGGCCTGTAATTCCTCATAGATTCCCATAGTTCATATCCTTTCTTTCTTTGTAAAATATTTTCTAAAGAAATAAAATAGTTTCTTATCTCGATAAGCCGGAGACATCAGGACCATGTGCCTGGACGGGACGCGCGAGAAACGGCGGCTCCCATGCAGAGGGTCCGTGGGAAGTCCGGGAGGTATCCGGATGATCTGCACCCCGGCGCGCCATCATCTTCCTCCAGCCAAAATCCCGCATGGAGCAAAAACGCCCTCTGTCCATCTGGACAGAGGGCGAAGACCGCGGTACCACCTCTATTCGGAAATCCTCCAGGGGATCTCCCTCATCAGGAACTTCCATCATAAAACATGGGCATTCCCCTGCGCTGTAACGGACGCTTCCGGCCGGACCTACTGACACCGCAGGTGCGTTCAGGCGGCAGCTCCGGGATGTATTCAGTACGGGCCGCTTGCATCCTTCCACCAACCGGATGCTCTCTGTGAGGCGGAGGCCGTCTTACTCGTTCCCTTCATCGCTTATCAGATACTGGCATTATAACAGATACCGTGAAAAAAGCAAGGCTTTTTTATCCTGCGCCATAGAAAACTCCGTTTCCATAGAGCAATACACTCCGCGGATCTGTCTGCGGCGGAGAGGAATCCTGCCGCAGGCGGAGGATCCTTTTTTACAGGGAAGTTCTTCCGGAAGTCAGGTCAGAGAACGCTCAGCGCCAGCTGACGTCCGCCGCCTTCCTGGGAGCGGTCCTTCGGTAGGAGACGGCGGGATATCCCAGCAGCAGACAGGCCTGGATGGTCTTTCCCTCCAGTTCCAGCCATTTCTTCAGAGGCTCGTTGGCGTCGGCGATCCTGGCCAGAAATCCGTCGTACATGGCGCCCAGGCCTTCCGCATAGGCGAGGAGCTCCATATTTTGGGCGGCCATGCCGGATTCCAGTTCCCGGCCTGCCACAAACAAGACTGCGGGGGCGTCCCGGAACAGATAATCGTCGTTGGGGTCTGCCTTTCGCCTCCTGTTGAATTCCAGGTAGCGGCTGTACGTCTCCTTCTTTTCTTCCGGGAGGTTTTCGATGAAGTCCCACACCTGTTCCTTCAGATGATCCAACTCCTCCTGGACAAAGGAAAACGAACAGTCCTGGAGATTGCTCCCGGTGGCTGTGTACCGGCCTGCCTGGAGCAGGGCCGCAAGCTTCTCCCGTTCCACGGGAACGGGCTTATAGTGCCGGATGCTGCGGCGGAACTTGATGGAGCGCAGGAGAGCGGCGGGATCCACGCGGAAAAGACCCTCCTGATATTCTTCCACGTCCTCCATGTCGTATTCCGGGATCTGCACGGCGCCCCGGGGGCAGACGGCGACGCAGTGGCCGCAGAGGATGCAGTCCTCCCGGACTGTGGCGGCGCCGTTTTCCAGGGAGATCTTTTTGGCGAGGCAGTCCTGTACGCAGCGCCCGCAGCCTGTGCACAGGGAGGCATCGATCTTTATCATAAGGCTTCCTCCTTTTCTTTTTCTTTATTATAGCATAAAAACGGCCCGGCAGAGGAATCTTGATAGGGGAACCTTTTGAAAAAGCCTGCATATGGTAATATGAAGTATGTGAGGCCGCAGGAGGAAAAAAAATGGCAAAATCCGTGATCATTGATGCAGGACATGGGGGAAGCAGAATGCGCAGAAAAGGTCTGGTAAAGGAATGGTAAAAGAAGGGGAAAACAGTTGACACGGGAAAGGGATGGTGCTATAACCTAGGATATTAAATTGAGCAGGCGGTCATGGCCGCCGGGCAGGATTCATTTTAATATGGAGTAGGAGAAAAACATGATGCAAAATGATAACAAGAAAGCTTCGGACATCAAGTCAAAGATTTTGTATGTAAATCCTGTAGAAGCCTGCAGACTGATGGACTCGGACATGCGGGGCCTTTCCCAGGAAGAAGCGGAAAGGCGCCTGGAGCAGTATGGGAAAAACGAGCTGGCTCAGAAAAAACAAGACAGTATGCTGAAGAAGCTGCTGGCCAACTTCACAAGCCTCATGGCAGTGCTTTTGTGGGCCGGCGGTATCATGGCCATCATTTCCGGCTCTCCGCAGCTGGGAATTTCTATTTTCTGCGTCAATCTCATAAACGGGTTTTTCTCGTTCTTTCAGGAGTTCAAGGCGGAGAAGGCTACAAACGCCCTCCAGCAGATGCTGCCGGCCAATGCCCGTGTCATCCGGGACGGAGAAGAGAAGCAGATCCTGGCATCGGAGATCGTACCCGGCGACATCATGATCCTGGAAGAGGGGGACAAGATCAGCGCCGATGCCCGTATCCTGCGCAGCAGCGATTTCAAGGCGGATCAGTCTACGCTGACGGGAGAGAGCAACCCCATCCGGAAGACGGGAGATGCCCTGCGGGAGGAGTGCAGCTATCTGGAAGCGGAGAATATGGTGTTCTCCGGAACCTCGGCGGCGGCGGGGACCTGCCGTGTGGTGGTGGTCTCCACAGGTATGGACAGTGAGTTCGGCAAGATCGCCGATCTGACCCAGAACACGGAAAAGAGCCTTTCTCCTTTGCAGAAGGAGCTGAACGTGCTCACAAAGCAGATCGCGGTGCTGGCTTTCAGCATCGGCCTTCTGTTCTTTCTGATCGCCACCTTCCTGGTGAAGGATCCCATGATGGAATCCTTCCTCTTTGCCCTGGGCATGGTGGTGGCCTTCATCCCCGAGGGACTTCTTCCGGCGGTGACCCTTTCTCTGGCCCTGGCCGTTCAGAAGATGGCGAAGGAGAACGCTTTGGTAAAGAAGCTTTCCGCGGTGGAGACCTTAGGCTGCACCAACGTGATCTGCTCCGATAAGACCGGAACCCTGACCCAGAACGAGATGACGGTCAACCATCTGTGGACGGTGCGAAGCGAGATGACCGTGAGCGGCGAGGGCTACGCCCCCGTGGGCGAGGTCCGCGACGGCGACACCGTGGTGACAGTGAAAAACAGCAGCGCCCTGGGGTATCTTTTACAGGGAGCGGCCCTCTGCGCCAACGCGAAGCTGGTGCCCCCCGCCGAGGGAAAGGACCGCTACACGGTGTTAGGCGACCCCACGGAGGCCTGCTTAAGCGTGGCGGCCCAGAAGGGCGGCGTGGAGCTTGCCCGCATGTATCAGGATTATCCCCGTATCATGGAGCTTCCCTTTGATTCCAGAAGAAAGCGGATGACCACGATCCATCAGCTGAGAGAGCCCTTCGAGGGCGCCAACAGAATCGCCTTTGTAAAGGGCGCTCCCAAGGAGATCATGGAGCTTTGCACCCGCTGCTACGATGCCTCCGCCTCCCGCGAGATGAGGGAGGAGGACAGGAAGCGGATCATGGAGGCCAACGACAAATACGCCAGAGACGGCCTCCGGGTGCTGGCGGTGGCTTACCGCCCCTTAAGAAAGGACGACGACACCCTGCCCGCCTCCATCCGCGAGTACACGCCGGAAAACGTGGAGCAGAGCATGACCTTCGTGGGCCTGGTGGCGATGCAGGATCCGCCCAGGAGCGAGGTGAAGGACGCCGTCAAGCTCTGCCACAGCGCGGGGATCAAGATCATTATGATTACCGGCGATTATGGTTTGACAGCGGAAAGCATTGCGCGTAAAATTGGAATTATACAGAGTCCCGACGCAAAGGTGGTGTCCGGGGTTGAGCTTGCGGAGATGGACGACGCGGCCTTAAAGGAGGTCTTAAAGGGCGAGGTGGTCTTTGCCCGCATGGCGCCGGAACAGAAATACCGCATCGTCACCGCCCTTCAGGAGATGGGCAACATCGTGGCGGTGACCGGCGACGGCGTCAACGATTCTCCGGCCCTTAAGAAGGCCGACATCGGCATCGCCATGGGCATTACGGGAACCGACGTGGCGAAAGAGGCGGCCGACATGATCTTAAGCGACGACAACTTCGCCACCATTGTCCGGGCCATCGAGGAGGGCCGGACCGTTTACAACAATATCCGCCGGTTCTTACGGTACATCTTCGACAGCAACACGCCCGAGGCGGCGGCTCCCGTGGCCTACCTGCTTTCCGGAGGCGCGATCCCCATGCCCCTCACGGTCATGCAGATTCTGACCATCGACATCGGAACCGACATGGTGCCCGCCCTGGGCCTCGGCGCCGAGGCGGCGGAGGCCGGAGTCATGGAACGTCCGCCCCGTTCCGTAAAGGAGCGGCTGCTCAACAAGAACGTGATTTTCGTGGGCTCCATCTGGTATGGGCTCATCGCGACGGCCTTCGCTCTGGGCGGCTACTTCCTGGCCAACATCTTAAGAGGCTGGCCCGGCGTGCCGCTGGCCGGCGAGGGAACCACGGCCTATGCTCAGGCCACCACCATGATGCTGGCCGGCGTGGTATTCTCCCAGATGGGCATGGTCATGAACAACAGGACAGACAGGGAATCCGTTTTCAAACGGAAGATTTTCAGCAATAAATATATCAACATCGGCCTGGTGGTGGAGCTTCTGATTCTGGTGGCCGTCATGTACGTTCCCTTCCTGAACGGGATCTTCAACACGGCGCCCATCTCTGCGGCGGAATGGCTGTACCTGATCGTGATTCCCTTCATCGTGTTCGGCGTGGAGGAGCTGAGAAAGAAATTCCTGCGCAGGCGCAGGGCGGAAAGGAGTAAGGAAAAATGAAAGTGGTAATTATCGGATGCGGAAAGTTCGGGGTCCGGGTATCGGAATACCTGACCCGGCAGAACCATGATGTGACCATTGTGGATAACGACAAGGACACCTTTCTGGCCCTGAGCCAGGAGTTCACGGGACGCACCATCTGCGGCGTGGGCTATGACAAGGACGTGTTAAAGGAGGCGGGCGTTTCTACGGCGGACGTGGTGATCAGCTGCGCCAGCAGCGATTCTTTGAACGCGGTTATCGCCAATATCGCGAAAAACGTGTTCCATGTGCCCACCGTCATCGCCAGGATGTACGACCCCATCCGCGCCAGGATGTTCGAGTCCATGGGCATCTACACCGTTTCCATCACCCGCCTGGGCGTGGAGAACGTAATGGAGTATCTGGAGGAGAACAAGGGCTGGAGGGTCCTCAGAAAGCTTGGAAACGAGGATGTGCATCTGGTGAAGGCCCAGGTCCCGGCCGCCCTTGAGGGCACAAAGCTTTCCGACCTTCACGTGGAGGGGAAGATGAACGTGGTGGCCATGGAGCGCCACGGCCGTTCCATGCTTCCCGGAGACGATACGTACTGCGAATACCACGATATGCTGTACCTTGCCGTCAGCAGAGATTTTCTGCTCCAGGCCAGGGATATGCTTCAGCTGTAGGCGGAAAGGAGAATATCGATGAAGATTATTATTGTAGGAGGCGGACAGGTGGGCGGCTACATTGCCAACCTGCTCCTGGAAAACAGCCATAACGTCATAGTCATCGAAAACAAGGAGAGGGCCCTTGCCGCGCTTCGCAAAAACGGACTCAAGGATGAAAACATCATGGTGGGCGACGGCACCGACGCCCTGCTCCTGGAAAAGGCCGGCATCCGTAACTGCAACGCCTTAGTCTGCGCCACGGGGCAGGACGAGGTCAATCTGACGGCCGCCATGATGGGGAAGTTCGAGTACGACGTGCCCAAGGTGGTAGCCAGAGTCAATAATCCCAAGAACGCCTGGCTGTTCAACTCCGGAATGGGTGTGGACGCCAGGATCAACCAGGCCGATATCATCGGCCACATGGTGGCGGATGAGATGAATTATCACTCGATTATGACGCTGATGAGAATGTCCAAGGGCGAATACTCCATCGTGCGGATCCGCGTGGATTACCATTCGCCCAGCGTGGATAAGAGCGTGGCCGAGCTCAAGCTTCCGGCCAAGGCGGTGCTGATCGCCATCTACGAGGACGACGACACCATGGTAATCCCCCACGGCGAGACCATGATCCGGGCTGGCCAGCACATCCTGGCCTTTGCCGACGAGGATTCCATGAAGGAGCTGAACCGGGTATTCGGCTCCGGCGAATAACGAAAAGCCCGAAGGGCCGCGCTTTAAGCGCGGCCTTTTTTGATGGGAATTTTACAGATTCATCAGATTGGGATGATAGCGCCTCGAAAGCTGCGGGGATATGATTATAAGATAATAAACTGCCTGGCAATGTCTGAAAGGGAGGCTGCGTATGAAAATCAGGAAACTCGGGAAACGTCTGACGGCTCTTTTGCTGACGGCTCTTCTGCTGGCGGCGGTCCTTCCCGGCTGCGGCTTTGGCGGCGGCTCCGATGTGGAAGCTGAAAGAGAGGCGGACACGGTTCTGGGAAGCGGAAGCAGGGTTCTGCGGATTATTTCCGGCTCGGAAAATAAAGAGCTGGAGCCCATTATTGAGGAGTTTGCCGACGAGGAAGGCGTCCGGATCGAAATGACCTATCAGGGCTCTTTAGACATCATGCGCCTGCTGGAGGAGGACGAGATCCCCTACGACGCGGTATGGCCCGCCAGCAGCCTCTGGCTTTCCGTGGGCGACACCGGTCACCGGATCAAGCACGCGGAATCCGTTTCCGTTACTCCGGTGGTGTTCGGAATCCGCATGAGTCTTGCCGAAGAGCTGGGCTTTACGGGACGTGAGGTGTCGGTAAACGACCTGCTTTCGGCGATCCGGGACGGAAAGCTTAAATTCTGCATGACCAGCGCCACCCAGTCCAACTCCGGGGCCAGCGCCTATATCGGCTTCCTTTACGCGCTGCTAGGCAATCCCGAGGTGATCACGTCGGAGGATCTTCAGGATGAAGAACTGAAAACGCAGATCCGGGAGCTTCTTTCCGGCGTGGACCGCTCCTCCGGAAGCTCCGACTGGCTTAAAGACATGTTTCTTGAGGGCGATTATGACGCCATGGTCAACTATGAGTGCCTGATTATCCAGGCCAATGAGGAGCTGGAGGCGCGGGGGGAGGAGCCCCTTTATACGGTTTATCCCTACGACGGTCTTTCCCTGGCGGATTCTCCCCTGGGCTATGTGGATAACGGAGACGACGATAAAGAAGAGCTGTTTTTAGAATTTCAGGAATATCTGCTCTCCGGGGAAACGCAGAACGAGATTCAGCGGACAGGACGCCGCTCCGGCTATACCGGCATCAATGAGGAGAACCGGGACGTGTTCCGGGAGGACTGGGGCGTGCAGCCGGACCGCATCCTTTCTCCTATTAAAATGCCCGAGGCCGACGTGCTCCTTGAGTGTCTGAACCTTTATCAGACCGATTTCAAAAAGCCTTCCCTGAACGTTTACTGCCTAGATTATTCCAGTAGCATGTCGGGAGAAGGGAATGAACAGCTGGTGGAGGCCATGGAGCAGCTTCTGATCCAGGAAAACGCTGAAAAGAATTTCCTTCAGGCCTCGGAAAACGAGATAAATATCCTGATCCCTTTTAACGGCGAGGTGATCGGCGTCTATACGGCGGAGGGCTCCGGAAGCGAGCTGGAGGAGCTCTACGACGTGGTAAAGGATCAGCGGGTCGGCGGGGGCACCGATATGTATGCGGCAGCCGCAGAAGGACTTCATCTGCTGGCGGGCTATGAGCTTTCCCGGTATACTCCGGCCATTATCCTTCTGACCGACGGGCAGTCCGGCGGCTATTTTCAGGACTTTGAAGACGCCTATGAGGCGCTGGGAGAGGAAGTGCCGGTGTTTTCCATCATGTTCGGGGACGCCGACGAATACCAGCTTGAGGAGCTGGCGGAATATACGAACGCCCGTGTGTTTGACGGGCGTGAAAATCTGACCGAAGCATTTCGGAGTGTAAAGGGGTATAACTGATGAAAGATATAGGGCGGATGGCCGTTTCTGTCCTTCTGGCGGCGGCAGCCTTTCTGTTTTTGTTCATTGGCCTGGGCTGGAACCTGATTTTCTGCGCGGCCCTGGGGGTGGGCGTCTATTTCGGCGTATTCCTTCTGACAAAACCCCGGAGAAAGCTCGCGGGGATCGACGTGGAAGCCATCAAAGGCGGAGAGGAGCTTACAAGGCTCCTGGACGACGCGAAGGAGGATCTTGAGCAGATCGAAAGCTCTGTGAAGCGGCTTCGGGATCCGGCGGTAAAGGCGGACGGGGAAAAGCTTCTGGGGACGGGAGTGCGGATCCTGCGGTATCTGGGAAAAAATCCTGATAAGATCAGGCAGGCCAGACGTTTCTTTACGTATTACCTGGACACGGCGGCAAAGCTTCTGGCCTGGTATGTGGAATTTCAGGAAACCCAGGTCAGCTCCCGCGAGGTTTCCGGGATTCTGGAGCGGACCGCAAGGGCCCTTCCGGTGTTGAATGAGGCATTTGAAAGACAGTTCACTCACTTGATGGAAGGGGAGCTTCTGGATGTGGAGGCGGATATCGAGCTTCTTGAGAGCACACTGAAAATGGAGGGCGGAAAATGAAGACAAAGCTGATCGGACTGGGCCTTCTGGCGGCGGTCGTCATCGCGGCGGTGATTTACGCGGCGGTGGGAAGAAGCCGGGCGGTAACGGAGATAAACGGATATGTGGGCGGCGAAAAGATCGGTTTTCTGGAGGATGAGGAGATCCGTGAGATCATAAAGGACCGGTATGATCTGACGATCGATTATTCCAAGGCCGGCTCCATCGATATGCTGACGGCGGATCCGGAAGGGCGCAGCTTCCTGTTTCCCTCCAACTCCACGGCGCTGGAGCTTTATGAGCAGATGAACGGGGATCCGGTAAAAAGCGAGATCATTTTCAATACGCCCATCGTGCTCTATACCAGAAACGCGGTGGCAGAAGCGCTTATTGCGGAGGGAATCGCCTCTGAACAGGACGGCGTCCGCTACGTGGATATGGCGAAGCTTACCGAATACATTGAGAATGGAAAAACATGGGCCGAAATCGGCCTTCCGGAGCTTTACGGCAGCATCACCGTGGGAACCACCGATCCCACGAAATCCAATTCGGGAAATATGTTTGCGGGCCTTCTGGCCAACACCTTAAGCGGGGGCGTGGCGGGAGCGGAGGATCTGCCGGAGATTCTTCCCAGGCTTCAGGCTATCTTTACAAAGCTGGGCTATATGGAAAGCTCCTCCTCAGATCTTTTCGATCAGTTTTTAAAGACCGGAATGGGGGCGAAACCCCTGATTGCCGGATATGAAAGCCAGCTTCTGGAATTTGCGGCGGAAAATCCCGATACTTGGGAGCAGATCAAAGGGGATATCGTGATGCTTTATCCCACCCCCACTGTCTGGTCCTCCCATGTGTATATCGCGCTGGACGAGGCGGGCACTGCCGGGATCGACGCTCTTTTAGATGAGGATGTCCAGCGGCTTGCCTGGGAAAAGCACGGCTTCCGCACCGGGCTTTACGACGCCCCGGCGGATGTGGAGCACTTCGGCGTGCCTGGCCTTGCAAAGGAGATCACCCAGGTGGCGCCCATGCCCGGAGCCGGCGTGATGGAAGAAATTATAGAGGCCCTTCAATAGGGAGAAAGGATCGGATTATGGCGAACGAAATCAATCTGGAAACCCTCGCGGCGGCCCGCACGGAGCAGCCTGCGAAGAAACAGGAGACGGACGCGGTGAAAATCGCAGCGCAGATAGAGGAGCTTGACCCGCAGCAGCGGGCGCGGGTCGATGAGATCAAAAATGGCATTGATATGATGGATTCACAGGCGCTTCTCCAGTACGGCGTGGGCGCCCAGAGAAACATTGCGGACTTTTCGGACAGCATCCTTTCGCAGGTGCGCAGTAAGGACAGCGGATATGTGGGCGATCTGATGTCGGAGCTTGCCCTTGCCGTGAAGGAGGTGGATGCAGAGCATCTGGAGGAGGACAGTCTTTTAGACAAGATCCCCTTCTTGAAAAACGCCTCCCGGACGGTGAAAAAATTCATGCAGCGCTATGAAAAGCTGGAGGTGCAGATCGATAAGATCGAGCAGGAGCTGGAGCAGGCCAGGATGCAGATGTTAAAGGACGTCGCCATGTTCGACGGCCTTTATGAGAAGAATCTGGAGTATTTTAAGGAGCTTCAGCTTTATATCACTGCCGGTGAGGAAAAGGCGGCGGAGCTTGAGCAGCAGACCCTTCCGAAGCTCAGGGAGCAGGCCGCGGCGAAGGGTGATTCCATGAGCGCCCAGCTGGTGCGGGATTTCGAGGATACGGTGAACCGGTTCGAGAAGAAGGTACACGACCTGAAGCTCAGCAAGACCATCGCCATCCAGACGGCGCCTCAGCTCCGGCTGATCCAGAACAACGACAAGATGCTGGTGGATAAAATCCAGACGGCAATCTTAAATACGATTCCCCTGTGGAAGAGCCAGATCGTGATTGCCCTGGGCCTTCAGAGGCAGGCGGGGGTGCTGAAGATCCAGAAAAATGTCACCGATACCACAAATCAGCTGCTGACAAAGAACATGGAGCTTCTGAAGCAGAACAGCGTGGATGTGGCGAAGGAATCGGAGCGGGGAATCGTGGATCTGGAAACCCTCAAGAAGGTCAACGCCGACCTGATCGCCACCATCGAGGATACCATCAAGATCCAGAGGGAGGGCCGGGAGGCCAGAAAGAACGCGGAGGCAGAGCTTTTAAATATCGAAGGGCAGTTAAAGCAGGCGCTGATTACGGCGTCGCAGAGATAACAGGGCCATGGACAGGGCCGCGCGCAGGCGCGGCTCTTTTTGACCCTATTTTTGGAAGGGCCTTACATAAATTTTAAACAGCCATGGTGGAAGGCATCGTCGGGAAAAAATAAAATTTAATTGAGGAAGTAAGGAAGCTGGAGGAATGGCCATGGCAGGCAGTAAAACAGAAAAACTTGCGGAGGGGCTCAAAGCCTGGCTTCAGAAGCCGGGAAACTGGCTCCGTCTTCTGATTCTGGCGGCGGCCCTGGCGGGGCTTGCCGCTTTTGCGGTGTGGCTTGGCCGGCCCGTGCCCGGCGAGGTGCCCACCAGTGCCAGTCAGATGGTTTATGAAAAGGCGAAGGTCACGGCGGTGCTTTCCGACGACGCGGCCCCTGACTATGAGAACGCGGAGGGCCGCCGTGTGGGAAGTCAGGAGCTTGAAATCCGTGTCCTCACCGGAGAGCATAAGGGCGAGATCATGACGCTCACCAATTATATGAGCGCCCTCTTCAATGTGGATCTGGAAAAGGGCGACAGCATTGTGATCCGCATGATGACCGATGAGGACGGCTCTTACTACGCTTCCCTGTTCAACTACGACAGGGGAGGGGTGCTGGGAATCTTTGTGCTGATCTTTTTTCTGCTTCTGGCGGCGCTGGGCGGCAAAAAGGGGATCGGGGCCCTGGCGGGGCTTCTTTTTACCCTGGCCTGCATCTGGTTCATTCTGCTTCCCGGACTGATCCGCGGCCTTCCGGCGATTCCGGTCACCATCGCGGTATCGGCGGTGACGGCGGCGGTGGCGCTGATTCTTCTCAACGGCTTTTCCCAAAAGACCCTCTGCGCGGCGCTGGGCTGTGTGACCGGAGTGATCTGCGCGGGCGTGATCGCGGCCATTGTGGGAGCGGTGACGCCCATGAACGGCTTCAACATGCCGGAGGCGGAAAACCTGATTCTTTACGGGGCGAACAGGGGCCTTAAGATCAGCGGCCTTCTGGTGTGCGGCGTCCTGATCTCGGCGCTGGGCGCCGTGATGGACGTGGCCCTGGGAATCGCCTCCTCCGTGTGGGAGCTCAGGGAACAGAATCCGGCCCTTTCGGCAAAGGAGCTTTTCGGTTCCGGAATGCACATCGGGCGGGACGCCATGGGAACCATGGCCAACACCCTGATCCTGGCCTTCGCGGGCTCTTCCTTAAATATGCTCCTGCTGGTACAGACCTACGACATTCCCTTTATCCAGCTGATCAATACGGATTACATCTGCATCGAGGTGATTCAGAGTATTGCGGGGGCCATGGGGATTCTTCTGACAGTACCGATCGTCGCGTTTATCAGCGCCGCCCTGATGGCGGGCCGAAAAACGCGGGTCGTTGCAAATAAATCATCAAAATAAATCAAGGAGGAAAACGATGAAGACGAAAAAGCACAGAGGCAGAATCCTTTCTGCCCTGATGGCGGCTCTGATGATGATCTCCGTGATTCCGGCGTCTGTATTCGCGTCGGGGAGCAGCTACACAAAGATCACGGACGCCGCTCAGTTTACGTCAGGCCAGTATGTGATGGCCGTGGATACCGGGTACGCGCTGGGGCCCATGGACGGAAGCTGGGTTTCTGCCGTGCAGGTTACGGAAAGCGCGGGCGGGCTGACTGACGCGGGAGCCGGAACCGTCTGTACGGTCACGGTAAACGAGCAGAGTGCGAAGATTAAGCTGAGCGATGGTACCCATATTGCGCCCAAGGGCGGGAACGATAACGGGATCAAGGCTGAAGAATATGCCTGGGAATGGTCTTTTGCAGACGGTAAATTCACCTTCAGCGGAACAGGGGAGGATACCGTAAAGCTGGCCAGCAATAGATCGTCGCAAAATAAATTCCGCGGGTACAAAAATACAACAGTAACCGGAAATCCCAATGGATATCCCTACCAGTTCACCCTCTATAAAGTGGACGAGGGCGGAAGCGGTGAGACTGCGGTGGCGGCTCCCCAGGCGGCTCCCCAGGCGGGAACCGTAGCGGCCGGGACAGAAATCACCTTAAGCACCGCCACCTCCGGGGCGCAGATCTACTATACCCTGGACGGCAGCGATCCGGCGAACAGCGGCAATGAGGCAAGGGAGCTTTATTCTGACGATAACAAACCGGTGATCCAGGAAAGCTGCACCTTGAAGGCTGTAGCGGTGCTGGGAGCGGCAGTCAGCGCGGTTCAGAGCCTTGAATATACAGTCAACGAGGAGGGCCCCCTTGCGGACGGTGACCAGGTGGTGATCTATGCGCCCGCATACAATAAGGCGCTTTCCTCAGAAAAGACCGGTTTCTATAACGTGGGTACCGATATCACAATCGGCGCGGACGGCGAGGTGACCGGATACGGCGCTTCTAATATCTGGACAGTGACAGTCAATGAGGATGGAACCTATAGCTTCGGACAGAAAGGCCAGAATATCGGACTTGGTGAAAGCTATTCCAGTATGGATCTGGAAGCAGTTTATGACGACTGGGAGCTTATCGATCTGGGAGACGGCCTTTACAATGTAAAAAATACCGGACGCGAAAACTATATGGAATGGTATGCTCAGTATAGCAACTGGAGTACCTATAATTCTGACAGTGCGGCGACGGACAGCCAGTTCCAGCTTTCCTTCTATAAGATAGAGGGAGGTGTTCCGGAACCCGGTCCTGATGAGCCGACGAGCCCCTTTGCGGACGGCGACCAGGTGGTGATCTACGCACCCGCATATAATAAGGCGCTTTCCTCAGACTATAGTGGTTTCTATAATCAAGGAACTGATGTAACTGAAGAAACGGACGGCACGTTATCTGGTTATACGGAAAAGGATGTATGGACGGTCAAGGATAACGGAGACGGAACCTATAGCTTTTCGTATGGTGGGAAAAATATCGGCATGGAGAGCAACTATTCCAGTATGCCGTTAGGGGCTGTAAATGATAAGTGGATACTGGAGGATGCGGGAAACGGTCTGTATTATGTAAAGAATACCGTCCGTAACTCATACATGGAATGGTATGCTGAGAATAATAACTGGAGCGCGTATCATAATATTGCGGCCGGAAGCGAGGGGATGTTTGCTTTAAAATTCTACAAGGTAGAAGCTTCTCAGGAGCCCGGCCCTGATGAACCCGACGTCCCCGCCGTGGAGGGCCTTGAGGTGGACGCTTCTCCCAAGAGTGGCGCCAGCGTAGAGGCCGGACAGCAGATCACGCTGACGGCGGCGGAAGGCGCCGAGATCTACTATACCATGAGCACAGACGGAATGGAACCGGTGGATCCCGAGGTGACAGTCGCGGAGCAGAAATATACCGCGCCCATCGAGATCGCGGAAACGCCTGCGAAGGATCGGCCTGTGATTATCAAGGCTGTGGCGCATATCCCGGCAGAGGGAGAGGCCGAAGCCCAGACCGGCGAGGTATACACCTTTACCTACAAGGCTCCTGTGGAGCTGGGCGATTACGAGCTCTACTTCGGACAGCTTCACGCCCATACGAACCTTTCCGACGGAACCGGGACTGTGGAGCAGGCCTATGACCATGCTTCCAAGGTGGAAAACCTGGATTTCCTGGCGCTGACCGATCATTCCAACTCCTTTGACAATGACGGTAACGTCCATCTGGACAGTGAAAATGCAGAAGACTTAAGTGCAGAATGGAATGAGGGCCGACAGGGAGCAAGAGATATTACAGAGCGGGAAAACGGCACCTTCGTGGGCCTTTACGGTTTTGAGATGACCTGGTCCGGCGGCGCGCCCGGCCATATCAACACCTTTAATTCCGAGGGCTTTGAGAGCCGAAACTACGCGCCTTATAAGAAGGGCGACAATTATGAGGTCCTCCAGGCCTACTATGATACGCTGAACGAAAACCCGGAAACCATCTCCCAGTTCAACCATCCTGGTGATACCTTCGGAGACTTCATGGATTTCGCCCTCTATGACCCGGTGGTGGATAACCAGATCACCCTGATCGAGGTTGGAAACGGAGAGGGCGCCATCGGAAGCAGCGGTTACTTCCCGTCCTACAGCTATTACACCAGGGCGCTGGACAAGGGCTGGCATGTGGCTCCCACCAACAACCAGGATAACCACAAGGGAAACTGGGGAGACTCCAACACGGCCAGAAGTGTTGTCCTTGCAGACGGACTGACAGAGGACGCCATTTACGACGCGATGAAGAATTACCGGGTATACGCTACAGAGGACAATGATCTTTCTATCCTCTATTCCTTGAACGGAAACGCCATGGGCTCCATCCTGGACGATCAGGAGTCGGTTTCCATTGCGGCATCCATCGAGGATCCCACCGATACCGCAGGGGAAACGAAGGTGGAGGTGATCGTGAACGGCGGCCAGACCCTGGCAGAGCAGACCTTTGAGGGCGGAAGCGCAGAGCTTTCCTTTGAAAATCTGCCCGCCTCCTACGGCTACTACTATCTGCGGATCACCCAGGCAGATAAGGATATCGCGGTGACTGCGCCTGTATGGGTGGGCGAGAGCGTGAATGCGGGCGTGTCCAACACCTCCAGCAGCGTAGCCCTTCCCATCAAGGGCGACGAGATCACGATCTCCAGCCAGATCTTCAATAACCTGAATGATGACATGAAGGTAACCTCCATGACCTATACCATGGAGGGACAGGAAACGCCCTTCCATACCGTGGATGTGAGCACCCTCGGTGAAAACGGCGTGATCGGCGCCAGGATGTCTGATACTTACGAGTTTCCATACTCTGCGGATCAGGCAGGCGGTTTCAACATTAACGTGCAGATGAAAGCCGAGATCGGCGGCGAGGAATATACCTTCACTGACGTACTGAAGCTGAGTGTCTCTGATCCGTCCATTGCCACTAAGGTGCTGATCGACGGAACCCATTACAACGATTATGTGAACGGCTATTATTCCGGGAACATGGGCAACTTTATCAACATGGGCACGGCAGATAACATCCAGGTGCGGATCGCCCAGCCCGGCGAGGAGATCACCGCGGACACGCTGAAGGATGTAGCACTCTTTGTGATCTCTTCCCCTCTCAAGTACACCAGCGACTACACAGGAGACGCAAAGCCCAGCACCTTTGAGAGCGACTTTATTCAGGTGGTAAGTGATTATGTGAAAAACGGCGGCACCGTGATCGTATGCGGCCTGGCAGATTACCAGGACGCCAACAGCGGAATCCCCTATACCACCTATGAACAGGCCAACGCGCTTCTTGAAGGGATCGGCTCCACCATGCGGGTCAACGACGACGAGCTGATCGACCAGGATGAAAACGGCGGCCAGCCCTACAGGCTGTATTTTGACGATTTCAACACGGAAAGTGCGGATCCCGTCGTGCAGGAGGTGCTGGCAGGCGTAGTGGACTCCGGTCTTGCCTACAGCTCCTATTCCGGCTGTTCCGTAGCGGTGGGAGAGGGTGAGGCCATAGTATACGGCCATGATACCACCTACTCCATCAACAGCAAGGCCCCCGCCCAGGGCCATGCAAAGCCTGTGCAAAGCTATAGCGATCCTTACGATCCGGAGAGGGCAGTGGTGCAGAAGGGCGGTGTGGTCTCCATGGCCTACGAGCAGGTGGGCGAAGGAAAGGTGTTCCTGACCGGAACCGTGTTCTGCTCCAACTTCGAGGTGGCGGCTGAGGATCAGATCAGCTATTCCAACGGCATCATCGCGCAGAATATCCTGACCATGGTCAAGAAGGAGCCGGTTATCAGCACCATTGAGGAGGCCAGACAGGGCGCCGACGGAGAGGTGTTCACCGTGATCGGCACCGTGGCCAACGGAACGGCGGAGAACGGAAACGCCTTCTTCAACACCATCTACATTCAGGATGAAAACGGGAACGGCATCAACGTATTCCCCATCGACGACAATAACATCCGCCGCGGCGACCGGGTCATGGTGACCGGCTCTCTCAGCGAGTACATCGGCGACAGGCAGCTTTCCGCCATCAACGTGACGGTGCTTGAGGGCAGCGGAAACGTGGTAGTCACCGATATGAGCACAAAAGAAGCCAACGATTACGGGACCAACTTCGGAAAGCTGGTGCGGGTGGAAGGAACCGTTAAGAGTGTGACGCTTGCAGGCGGCATTGTGGAGAGCATTGAGGTGGAGGACGAGAGCGGAGAGAGCTGCCGGGTCTTCATCGACGGATATATCGGGTATTCTGACGAGACCTCGGAGCCTTTGGAAAGCTTTGTAAAGGAAGGGGCTTATATCAGCGCCGTCGGCTTTGTTTCCCATGATGCGGAAGGCAACAGGCTGAGGGGCCGCGACCGCTCTGAAATTCTCAAGGCGGAGAAGATCGAGGAGCCCACAGAGCCTGCGGAGCCCACAGAGCCCACAGAGCCCACGGAACCCACAGAGCCCACGGAACCCACAGAGCCCATGGAGCCCACGGATTCCACAGAGCCTACGGATTCCACGGAGCCTACGGACTCCACGGAACCCACGGATTCCACAGAGCCTACGGACTCCACGGAGCCTGCGAAGCCCACGGAGCCTGCGAAGCCCGGCGGCACGAACGAACCTTCCGGCTCCGGAAATTCCGGACAGAATAACGGCGGCGCGCCCGCTACAGGCGACGACATCAACGCCGGTCTCTGGATCGTTCTTCTGGTTCTCGGAGCGGCTCTCTGCACAGTGGCCATCGTCATGGATCCAAAGATCAGAAACAGAAAAAAATAAATAAAACAGAAGCAGAGAAGGGCGCCCATGCGTAAAATGCAGGGCGCTCTTTACTGCCTTCCTGAAATCGTGTATGATAAAAAAAGATGAACGACAGGGGGAATTCCTATGATGCTGTATCAGGAGCGGGCGGAGCGGGTCCTGCAAAGGCTGAAGCTCCAGTCCACGGTCAAGGTGGGAGAGCTGAGCCAGCTGCTGGGCGTTTCGGTGGATACGGTCCGCCGGGATCTTAAAGCCATGGAGCAGGAGGGGCTAGTCAGATGCGTGCGGGGCGGCGCCTGCCTGCCGGAGGCCATGCTTTCCTTTTCCGGCTTTACGGGGCGGGAGATCATCCACAGCGACTGGAAGCGGGAGAGCGCCAGAAAGGCCATCGCCTACATCCGGGAGGGCGACGTGATTGCTTTAAACTCCGGAACCACCAATACGGTGCTGGCTCAGGAGCTTTCCGGACTGAACAAGCGGATCACCGTCGTGACCAACAACCTGGCGGCCGGGGACCTGCTGATGCAGAATTCCTCCATCCGCCTGTTTCTTGTGGGCGGTCAGGTGGATGCGGCGGAGCGGTCCACCTACGGCTCGGCCTGCGAAGCGGAATTTGCCATGTACCATCCGGATATCGCTTTTCTTTCCATCAACGCAGTAAATTACCAGGACGGCTTCACCGATTTCCGTTTTAATGAAATGGGGATCATAAAGCTTCTGGCCGGGACCGCGAAAAAGGTGATCGCGGTCATGGATTCCAGCAAGCTGGGCCAGTGCTCCAAAAAGAACGTGCTGGCGCCGGAGCAGGTGGATCTTCTGGTGATGGACGATCACGTACCGGACGAGGTGCGCAAGGAATATCTGGAAAAAGGGATTCAGATCCTGTAAAAAGTAGCGCCCTTGGGGGCCCCGGAAACGGGGCTCTTTTTTTTGCGCTCTTATAGATATTCTTTACATAATATTCACCTGGATTTGCTTGTTTAAGCGGGAACTCACAGCTAGAATCAAGCTATAAAAAGCAAAAAGCAGTAATAAACAGCAAAAACAAGCAAGGAGTTACAGGATGAACAGGATTCAGATGGTAGTGTTTGACTGGGCGGGAACCACGGTGGACTACGGCTCCGCCGCGCCGGGCCAGGTTTTTGAAAAGGTCTTTAAGGACGCGGGGATCACCCTCACCAGGGAAGAGATTAATAGACCCATGGGAATGGAGAAGAAAGCCCACATCCGGGCGCTCCTGTCAGGCGAGGCCGGAAGCCGTCAGTGGAAGGAGAGCCACGGCAGGGATTGGACAGAGGAGGATGTGGAGACGCTGTATCAGCGTTTTGAAGAACAGCTCCATGAGATCGTGGCAGAGTACAGCGTTCCCATTGCCGGGACCGTGGAGGCTGTGGAGGAGCTCAGGCAGAAGGGGATCCGCATCGGCTCCACCACCGGATATACTTCCCAGATGATGGAGCAGGTGATCCCCAGGGCCGCGGAGCTGGGCTACCGCCCGGACTGCGTGGCGACGCCGGATGTGACGGGAAGCGGACGGCCGGGCCCCTTCATGCTGTTTGAGTGTATGCGGCAGATGGAAGTATATCCGCCCTGCGCCGTGGTGAAGGCAGGAGATACGGTGGTGGATATACAGGAAGGAAAAAACGCGGGAGCCTGGAGCGTCGGGATCCTGACCGGGTCCAACCTGGTGGGGCTGACGGAAGAGGAAGCGGCCGCCATGGCGCCGGATGAACTGGAGAGGCGCAGAGAGAAGGCGGCGGAAGCTTACAGGAAGGCGGGAGCCGATCTGGTGATCGGTTCGATCCGGGAACTGCCGGAGGCCGTGGAGAAGATCAACAGCTGGATGGCTGGAGAGGAGGCACATCATGAATCTCTATTATAATCCGGTCCGTACCATCGAGGGACCGGGCAGCTTCGGACGCCTTCCGGAGATCCTGGAGGAGATCGGGACGGAGAGGAGAAAGGTCCTGGTACTGGCCTGGAACGAGGCGGTGTTCGGCCTTCCGGCTTTTTTGAAAATGGATGGCTTTGAAGTCCGGAAGGAGGTTTTTCAGGCCTCCAATCCTACGGTGGAACAGCTCTTTGACATGTATCAGAAGACGCGGGAATTCGATCCGGATACTGTGGTGGCCGTGGGAGGCGGGAGCATCCTGGATGTGGGAAAATCCCTCTGCTGCCTCTACGGAAAAGAACTGGACAGCGCGGATGCCCTGCGGGAACTGATCGAAAGAAAGGATTACGGAGTTCCGGGCGCCTGGTGGATCGGAGTGCCCACCACAGCCGGGACCGGCAGCGAGACTACCTGCTGGGCCACCATATGGGATCCGGAGAAAAATGTGAAGAGGTCCATTGAAAACCACAGGAATTACGCCTACGCGGCTTTGGTGGATCCGGAGCTGGCGGCGGGGATGCCCCTCAGGCTGGCAGTCTCCTCCGCTCTGGACGCCGCGGCCCACGCCGTGGAAAGCTACTGGGCCAGGGGGACCAACTGTGTTTCCAGGGCGCTGGCTCTCCGGGCAGTGGAGCTTATCATGGAAAATCTGGACGGGCTTTTTGACGGAAGCCTGGAAGCCCATGAAGCCATGGCGAGAGGGAGCATGCTGGCCGGGCTGGCCTTCAGCAATACCAAGACAACGGCCTGCCATTCCATTTCCTATCCCCTTACCATGCATTACGGGATCCCCCATGGAGCGGCCGTCAGCATGCTGCTGGCTCCGGTGCTGCGGATGAACGCACCCGGCGTGGAGGAGATGGCCCCTCTCCTGGAGGCCCTAGGCGCTTCCGGACCGGAAGAGCTGGAGGAAAAGATCCGGGGATTTTTGAGAAGGTCCGGCCAGCCGGCCACATTGGAAGAATGGGGAGTGAAGCGGGAAGAGCTGCCGGAGATGGCCAGGCTCGGCATGACAAAAGGCAGAGCCGACAACAATCCGGTGGAGATCACCGCAGAACGGATCGAGAAGATCCTGGAGACCATTTACACAGCATAGAGGAGTTTGACGGAAGGAGAATATCAAACATGAGAAAAACACATCGGATCATGACCTTTGTTTTATGCGCGGCCGCGGCCCTGACCATGGTATCCGGCTGCGGCGGGAAAAAAGGGGACGCGTCCTCACCCGGAGGAGAGGACGGAGTCTTTACCATCGCTTACGCGCCCAATGAATCCACCACGGAGAGCGCCGACGCCAGAAACGGCATGGCGGAAGATCTGAAGGAGGTCTTGGGCTGCGGCGTAGAGGAGATACAGGCCAGCGATTACAACGCCATCATCGAAGCCCTGCGGACAGGAAAGGCAGATATGGCGTATATGGGATCCCAGGCGCTGGCTCTCGGAGTGGAGCGCACCGACCTGGAGCCCATCGTGATGAAAGCCGAGGAGGGGGACAAGGAGAAGGCCATTTATCATTCGGTGCTGATCACCAGCAGTTCCAACGATGCCATCGATTCCATCGAGGACATCAAGGGAAAGACCATTGCCTTTGTGGATCCCGATTCCACTTCCGGGAATCTGGTGCCCACCGCGGAGATCATCCAGGCCTTCCCCGATGAAGAGCTGAATTCGGATATGCTCCATACCAACGGAGATTTCTTCGAGGCGGTCAGCTTTTCCGGTTCCCATCAGGCGGGACTCCAGGCCGTGATCAAGGGAGATGTGGATGTGGTGCCCATTTCCGACCAGATCCTGGCTTCCGAGATCGCCAATGGAAACGCGGCGGAGGGCGACGTGAAGATCATCCACGAGTCTGCGGCCATCCCCACGGAGGCCATCGTGGTGGCGGAGCATGTGAGCCAGGAGACCAGGGATACGCTGCGGGAATTTTTGACGGCGTACGACAACGAAGAGTATTTTGCCGATGTCATCAAGGTCCCCGGCGCCCGTTTCGTGGAATGTGATATGAGCGACTACCAGGAGATCATTGAGTTGAACAAGATCATCAATGACTTTTAAGCCATGACGGCCCAGGAGAGGAAAGAGATGGAATCCATTTTAAAATTTGAACAAGTGTGCAAAGATTATCCCAACGGCGTCCATGCCCTGAAAAATGTGTCCTTTGAGGTGAAGGAAGGAGAGTTCATCTCCGTCATCGGGCCTTCCGGGTCCGGAAAATCCACGCTGCTGCGGGCCATCAACAGGCTGATCCCCATAAACGGCGGCACCGTCCTGGTGGACGGAAGATCGGTGTCAGAACAGAAGGGGAGGAACCTGCGCCGCCTGCGGCGGGAGGTGGGGATGATCTTCCAGAACTATAACTTAGTCTACAGTCTCTCTGTCCTTCAGAACGTCCTCCATGGACGGCTTGGCTATATGAAAGGGATCCGGGGGATCTTCGGCCTCTACAGCGAGGAGGATAAGAAAGAAGCGCTGGGACTCCTCACGGAGATGGGACTGGAACGGTTCGGATACAACCGGGCTTCCGACCTGTCCGGCGGACAGAAACAGCGCGTGGGCATCGCCAGGGCCATCATGCAGAAGCCCAAGCTGCTGCTGTGCGACGAACCCATCGCTTCTCTGGATCCTTCCAGCTCCAAGACCATCATGGATCTTTTGTGGAGCATGACCCAGAAGCGGGGCATCGCCTGTCTGGTGAACCTGCATCAGCTGGATGTGGCCCTCAAATATTCCACCAGGATCATTGGCCTGTCCAAGGGAGAGATCGTCTTTGACGGAACTCCGGAGCAGCTGGATGACAGGACCATCGAAGAGATCTATGGGACGTCGCGGGAGAACCTGATGATTGGAGGAAACGGAGATGATAAAGCGGATACCGTTAATTGCGCGTGATCTGAAACGGCTGTACACCGTTTTGCTGGCTGTGCTCCTGGTCCTGTTCGCGGTATGCAGCCTCCTCACCAATTTCAATCTGATGACGCTGTTTGCCAATGGGGATGCCTTCTGGGAGTTCATCACCGAGGACTTTCTGCCGCCGGCCCTTCCCAAGGCCAGCAGGATCCCGGGCGTTTTGTCCAGCGTGCTGGTGACGCTGGCTCTGGCCATGTCGGCGACGGCCATCGCGGCTGTCTTTGCCTTCTTCGTGTCCCTTTTCGGAAGCGAACAGGTCTCGCCTTTTCCCAGATTTGCCAAAGTGGTGCGGGGCTTCGCCACGTTCCTCAGGAACATTCCGGCGCTGGTCTGGGCGTTTATCCTCTTTTCTTCCCTGGGGATCGGCACGGGAGTGGGGTTCGTGGCCCTCTGCATCACCAGCTTTGCCTTCATGGTGCGGGCCTTTGTGGAGACCATGGAAGACGTGTCCCAGGACTGCGTGGAGAGTCTCCAGGCGGTGGGGGCGTCGTTTCCCCAGAGGGTGTCCCAGGCGATCCTTCCCTCCTGTCTGAGCGGGTTTCTGTCCTGGTTCCTCTACTGCGTGGAGGTCAATATCCGGGCTTCCACCATCGTCGGGATGGTGGGCGGAGGCGGTGTGGGACTGACCCTGTTCTCCTACATCAAGAGCTTTCAGTATGATATTGCCCTCAGCATCATCCTTCTGGTGGCGGTCATGGTGATCGTGGTGGACCGGATCACCAGCAGGCTCCGAAAGGAGATCTTAAAATGAGTGAGAATATGAATAAGACCATTTTGGATTTTGAAACCGTCAGCAAGTCCGGGAGCGGAAAGATCCGCGTGAAATGCCGGCAGCGCAACAGGTTTATCCCGGTTTTCCTGGCGGGGACGGGGATCCTCACCGTCGTAAGCCTGATCTATCTGAATATCGATTGGCTGAAAATGGCTTCCAGGGTGCCGGATATAGGGGAAGTCTTCTGGGAGCTGGGGCATCTGAGCTTTTCCAATATGGACCTGATCCTGTCTTCCCTGCTGGAGACCATCTCCATCGCGGTGCTCTCCCTGCTGTACAGTCTGATCCTGGGGATCTTTTTCGGGATGCTGGCGGCCGGGAACATCCTGAAGCATCCGGTCCTCTCGGCAGTGGTGCAGTCCTTCTTCACCTTTCTGAGGGCGGTGCCGACGCCGGTATGGGTGCTCCTCATGCTGGTCTGTCTGGGGATGGGACCGGAGGCGGGCGTGGCCGGACTCTGCGTCCATACGACGGCCTTCTTCACGAAATCCTTTGCCCAGAGCTTTGAGAGTATCCCCGCCGAGACCATTGAGGCGCTGGAAGCGACGGGGACGGGACGCCTGAGCATCTTCTTCAACGCGGTCCTTCCCGCTTCCATCCCCCAGATCGTGGCGTGGGCCGGGATGCGGCTGGAAACCAATTTTTCTGAGTGCGCCATCCTGGGCATGGTGGGAGCCGGCGGCATCGGATATGTCATCTCCAACAGCCTCCAGGGCTACGACTACGGAACGGCCGGAACGGCGATCCTATTGGTGTTTTTGGCAGCGTATTTCATCGAGCGGATCTTCGTACAGATCAAGAGAAAATTTCATTGACGGCACGGCAGGCGCGCAGCCTGCCGGAGACGCGGGATCCCGTAAAAGCGGGATCCTTTTTTATTTAATAGGAAACTTTGTTTCCTATAAAACGCTCCGCGGGATGCGCACTCGCGCAAAGTGGAAACTAAAGCGACCGCGCTCGGCGCGAGAGTTCCGTAAGCGGAACTCTTTGTTCATTTATAGGAAAGTCTTCCGGCTTCTCCGCAGGATGAAAGTCCTCCGGGTGGGACCTGGCCGCGGCGGAGTGGGATCCTGCCGCTTACGCGGTCTACGATTCGCCCCGGCTGCCGCGAAACGAGCGCCGCCGGCGCCAAACAGCCCGCCGCAGGCGGAGGATCCCGTGCGGAAGGCTCCTTTTTGATCTGTGAGTCCGGCGGCGTTTCGCGGTGAAAAGCCCCAGGCCTGCCGCCGGATCTGACATATGGGATAAGCTGTCCTGCGTATAATGGAAAAAAACAGGAGGGGTCCGGTCATGAAGCAGGAAAAGCCCTGCCATGTGGAACGGGAATATCTGGGACTGGTCTCCAGGGAGGAGGCGGCCATGCGCATCGTAAAAGCCCATATCCGGGCGGAGTCCGGGAAAGGGAGGAAACGATGACGGTCTTTCGCACGGCTCTCTACATCCGGCTGTCCAGGGAGGACGGAGACCGGGAGGAGAGCTACAGCGTGGAAAACCAGAGGAAATTCCTCCTGGCCTATCTGGAGAGGCAGGAGGACATGGAGCTGCAGGGCATCTATGTGGACGACGGATATACGGGAACGGATTTTTGCCGTCCCGGCTTTCAGGATATGCTGGCCCGGATACGGAAAGGGGAGGCGGACTGCGTCGCCGTAAAGGATCTGTCCAGGTTCGGGAGGGATTATATCGAGACGGGGCGGTATCTGGAGCGGGAGTTTCCCCGAATGGGAGTCCGTTTTGTGGCGGTGGCCGACGGCATCGACAGCAGCAGGCAGGCGTATGACATGCTCCTTCCCATCAAAAATATCTTCAATGAGCAGTATGCCAGGGATATTTCCAGGAAGATCCGGGCCACAGTCCGGATGAAGCAGGAGGCGGGAGAGTTCATAGGGGCCTTTGCCTGCTACGGCTACCGGAAGGCCCCGGGGGATAAGAACAGGCTGGCGGTGGACGAGTATGCCGCCGGCATTGTCAGGCGGATCTACGCCATGTATCTGGGAGGGATGGGAAAGCGGGCCATCGCTGCGGTCCTGAACGGAGAGGGAGTCCCCTGTCCCAGCCGCTATAAGGAACTGGGCGGGGAGAAGTACAGGAATCCGCGGGGAGGGCTCTGGTGGACGTACTCCACCATCCACGGGATCCTCCGGAACGAGATGTATACCGGCACCATGGTCCAGGGGAAAAAGCGGCAGGTCATGAGGAGGCGTCAGCAGGCCGCTTCCAGGGAACAGTGGGTGACAGTGCCGGGGACCCACGAGCCCATCATTTCCCGGGATTGCTGGGAACGGGTCCAGGAGCTTTCGGCGGGCCGGCAGCAGGCGGGAGCGAAAAAGCGGGAAGGCCATATCTTCTCCGGGCTTATAAAATGCGGGGACTGCGGGAGCGCCATGGTGAAGAATTCCTGGAAGAGGGCAAAAGGAGAGAGGAGCCAGGTCTTTTACTGCGGGACGTATAAGCGGCTGGGGAAGGATTTCTGTACTTCCCATGCCGTTTCTTTTGAAGCGGTCCGGGAGGCCGTCCTGGGCGAGCTGCAAAGGCTCCTGGGAGGAACCGGAGAGTGGAGGAGACAGATCGGGCAGTGGACACAGGCCAGAAAAGAAGAAAACAGTCCGGAGGCCAGACGGGCAGAGGAGGGGGTAAAGAGGATGAAGGCTTTCAAAAAGAGGTGCTATGAGGATTACCGGGAGGGACTCCTTTCCAGGGAGGAGTATCTGACGTACCGGGAGGACTACGAGGAGAAGGAAAGGCTGTATGCCATGGAGCTGGAGGCTTTCCGGGAGGAGAAGGAGACAGCGGAAAAGGATCCGTGGCTTTGGCAGCTTCTGGAGACGGGAACGGTGGAGCTTTTGGACCGGGAGAGCCTGGTGGAGATGGTGCAGGAGATCCTGGTGTATGAGGGAGGCAGGATCCGGATATGTTATCGATTTCAGTCTGAAAAAAATTAACGCGGAAAGGTGTTGAATAATTTCAGATCCTGCTTTATAATAATATACAATCGATTTCATAATCTATCAGATCTTCCGATATTTCTCTTTAAGATTCCCGTAAGAGTGAATAAAATAAGAGTTTTTTTGGCGTGCACCGTTTTATGGGGCGGGTCCGTCTTTTTGACGGCGCCTTGAGAAAGGAGAAGGATTATGAAGAAGGAAAACATTGTGATCGTGGGGATGGGGTTTTTAGCCACTTATGTCATGGCCTGCTATGAGAGGCTCCTGGGCGATGACATCGGCACCAACTGCATCGGCATCAAGGGCAGTGACCGTGGGCTCAAGGAAAGACAGGCCCAGTGCCCCTTCCCGGTGATCGTGGGAAAGGTCCGGGAGACTCTGGAGGAGCGCAGGCCGGACATCATCGTCCTGGCGGTGAAGCCGGACCAGATCGGCGATATGACGGAGGGGACTCTGGCGCCTTATTATCAGATGCTCCGGGAAAAGGGAGAGCCGCTTCCGGACCTCTATTCCTTCGCGCCGGATCCGTCGGTGGATTATTTCTACGGAGCTTTGGGGGCCGACGTCAACGCGGCCAATATGATCCCCAATATGGTCAGTGAGATCGAGGGCCGCCATGTGGCTCCGGTGGGCGTTTCCTTCGTGGCCTTTGATCCCCGCAGGCAGTGGCCGGAGGCCAACAGGAAGAGAGCTCTGGAATTTCTGATCCCCACCGGGACCGTGGTGGAAGTGGACGCGGATAAGGCGATCCCCTTCCTGTCCGCCCAGTGCGCCTGCCATCTGATGTTTGAGCTCAATTATATCGCCCAGGATGTCCAGAAGGAGTTCGGGCTGGAGAAGACGCTCTCAGATTCTGCGGCCGCGTACAGGACCGTATTCCATAAGCGGTTCCAGGATCCCTGCACGGAGCTGATCCCTTGCGCGGCGGACGGAGTTTCCCCGGAGCTGGCGGAGTTCATGGATGTGGTGATGGAAGGCTGGTATCAGGGCGTCCTCCGGTTCACCCAGTCGGAGCAGATCCCCCATGAAGCGGCGGACCGTCTGATCTGCGGTTCTATGGAAGCTCTGCTGATGGAGGCTCAGCTGGAGCCCAAGGAGCAGCTGGTCCAGAATACCAAGAACCACGCCACCCCCGGCGGCTTCCTGGAGATGTGCCTCATCACCTTCCACAAGAGGGGATACCAGTACATCACGGAGCAGATGGAAAAGTGGCTCAAAGGCGAACGGAACGAGAAGCTGGAAAGCGAGATCGCGGAGATCTCCTTCACGGTGGCAAAAGCGATCTCCGATCATGGGAAGACGGTCAGCGGCATCAAGAGATGACCGTTTTGGTCAAGACAGGGATAGGTGATATATGGCTACACAGAAGGACGTGGCCCGGCTGGCGGGAGTGTCTGTTTCGACGGTTTCCAGAGTCCTGAACGGGAGCGGTCTTGTGGATGAAAAGACCAGGAGCACGGTCCAGAGCGCGATCAAAAAACTGAATTACAAACCAAACCTGCTGGCCTACAGCCTGAGGGCCAGGTCCAGCAGGATGATCGGCGTGATCCTGCCGGAGATGCAGAGCATCCATTCCAGCTTCCTGCAGTATGTGGGGGAAAGCTGTATGAAAAGAGGATACAGCGTGCTGGTGGGGATGCACTGCAACGAGTGTGAGCGGGAGAGGACCCTGATCGATGAGTTCCAGAGGAGAAATGTGGACGGTCTGATCCTGTATCCGGCCATTGACGAGCAGAATGTCTCCAACGATCTTCTGGAATATGTTACCGTGCCCATCGTGCTCTATGAGCACAGCTTCGCGGACAACCGCCTGGGGAATGTGAGTTTCAACAATTATGAGGCCGGCGTGACGGCGGCCAAGTATCTTCTGAGCCTGGGCCACAGGAATGTGGGCTGCACAGTGGGGCCCATGGGGATGAAGTACATCAAGGACCGTTTCTGGGGCTTCCATGATGGTCTTAAGGATATGGGGATCGAGATCCAGAAGCGGAATATCTACGAATGTGATTTTAACTATCAAGTTTCCAATATCGTCAGCGGCGAGGATGCGGTGCGCTATTTTGTGGACGGGCGGGACAGGAGCGAGGTCCCCACGGCCATCTGGGCCCATAATGACAATGTGGCCATCGGCATCATCAAGGAGCTGCACAGAAGGGGGATCCGGATCCCTCAGGAGATGTCTGTGGTGGGGATGGACAACATCAGCCTTACGGATATGATCTATCCGCCGCTCACCACCATCGGGCAGCCGGTCCCCAAGATGGCGGAAAAAGCCGTTGCGATGCTGGTGAAGGAGATCGAATCCAAGGACGGCTACAAGGCGGAGACCATCGTCATGGAGCCGGAGCTGGTGATCCGGGAATCGGCGGGACCGGCGATGGAAACGTTTGCAGTCTGAGGGACAGGAGCCGGACTGCCGGAAGAGAAGAAAGAAACTGCGGGAAAGAGTGATACGCTGTGATGTATCACTCTTTCTTTTTGTGCAAAATACACAAATGGAAATCAAAAAAATCTATGATTTAGTAAAAAGCGAAATAGAGTATTGACAGGTGGTATCGATACCATTATAATCTTAATGTACTTTGTAGGTGAGACAGTGTGGTGCAATCTGTATATAATTGACAAAAATAAGCTCTTAAAACAATTATAGTGCACAAAAAAACGGCGCTGTCGTCTGCCTGGAGGGAAATCCGGAGAGGAGGAAGAAGGGAGTTTCGATATTTTATGAAATCGATGCCAGCAGCAGCTGGCCGCTGTATGAAGAATCTTGCGGTTTCAGGCGGTTTTCCCTGTGCTCCGGAGAGGTCTCCGGTTTTCTGGAAGCGATTTCCGGACCACGGTCCGGGCCCCGGAAGAGGATAAACGTCCACATAGGGAAAAATAACCAAAAATTTCTAGTATAAAGGGTTTTGGGGCCGCCGGACGGAGCCGGCAGATCAAACAGACAAGGAGGAGTGTACCAGTGTTTTTTCAGCAGTTATTTAACGGAATAATCATTGGCGCGACGTACTCGCTGGTGGCGGTAGGCTTTTCTATCGTGTACAGCGTGTTGGAGCTGGTCAATTTCGCCCATGGTTCATTCTACGTACTGGCGGGGTATCTCGTGCTCACCATGTATTCCTTCATGGCGCTGCCGTATCCTGTAGCCCTTTTGGCCTCTCTGGTCATAACAAGTATCCTGGGCGCTTTGATGAACAAGTGCCTGCTGGAGCCCATCCGGAGAAAGACCTCTTCCGGCGAGTCGGTCATGACGGCCACTCTGGGAGTTTCGACTTTTATCCTGAACCTGATCATGGTGCTTTACGGCAGCGAGACCAAGCCCTTCCCGATGCCCTTTGATCTGGGCAGGATCTACATAGGAAACGTGATCATGAAATGGGACCAGATCATCATCGGCATCGCGGCAGTCATCATGATCGTCATCATGTCCCTCATTATCTATAAGACGAAGATCGGCTCCGGCATGAGGGCCATTGCCCAGGATGTTTCCGCGGCGAAGCTGATGGGAGTCAATACGGAAATGGTCATCACCGTCGCGTTCTTTTCCGGAACGCTCTGCGCGGCCATCGCCGGTATCCTGATCGCCATGTATTACGGCTCTGTGGATACGACCATGTATCTGGGCGTTTCCATGAAGACCTTCGCGGCTTCTCTTCTGGGCGGCATCGGTTCCCTGCCGGGCGCGGCGCTGGGCGGCGTCATCATCGGTATCCTGGAGGCCTTCGTGGCAGGATATGTGGGGGCCGAGTGGAAGGACTGCATGGCCTTCGTCGTGCTGATCCTGGTGCTTTTGTTCCGGCCTTCGGGACTGTTCGGACACAAAGAGATCAAGAAAGTGTAAGGAGGGCGTGTAGATATGTTTAAAAAGATAACGACAGCATGGGCTCTCCATCGCCGGGCGGCAATGATCGTAGCCCTGATCGTTCTGATCATTTATCCGTTTCTGTTCAGCAACCAGTATCTGGTGACGGTGGCGACCCTGGGCGGGGTGTATTCCATCCTGGCCATGAGCCTGAACCTGATCTCCGGCTATATGGGGATCACCTCCCTGGGACATGCCGCATTCTGGGGCGTAGGCGCCTATACGGCGGCGCTGCTTTCCACAAAGCTGGGATGGCCCTTCCTGCTGACCCTGCTGGCAGCCTGTATCGTGTCCCTGATCTTCGGCGTCCTTCTGGGATTGCCCACCCTGCGGCTTTCCGGCCGTTACCTGACCATCGTGACCCTGGCCTTCTGTGAGATCATCAAGACGGTGGAGACCAACTGGAGGAGCCTTACCAACGGCGCTTCCGGTATCGTGGGGATCCCGAAGCCGGAAATCTTCGGATACACCTTCAGCTCTCCGAAACAGATCTATTTTATGGTGCTGGTGCTGTGCGCCATCACCTACATCCTGATCTCGAGGCTGATGGATTCCAGACTGGGACGCGGCATCACGGCAGTCCGCGACGACTATATCGCGGCCCAGGCCATGGGCATCAAGGATTCCCGGTACAAGATCATGGCCTTCGTCATTTCGGCGGCCCTGGCAGGTGTGGCAGGCGGCTTTTACGCTCATTACATGAGCTTCATCAGCCCCTTGAACTTCTCGTTTGACTACTCCACCCTGATCCTGTCCATGATCATCATCGGCGGTCTGGGGAATCTGACCGGATCCGTGATCGGCGCACTGCTGCTCACCATCCTTCCGGAGGCGCTCCGTCCCATCATGGAATGGCGCCAGGTCATCTACGGCGCTCTGCTGGTGGTGGTGATCCTGTGCAAGCCCACCGGTATCCTGGGAAATGTAAATCTCAAGCATATCCGTCAGAGAGTGCTTTTTGACAGAAAGAAAGAGAACGAAGGAAAGAAGGACGAGGAAGGGGAGGTGAAGGCATGAGTACACCCGTGCTTAGGACGGAAAAGGTGACCCAGAGATTCGGCGGCCTGGTGGCTGTGAATTCTGTGGATATGCAGGTGAACAAGGGAGAGATCGTGGGGATCATCGGTCCCAACGGCGCCGGAAAGACGACTCTTTTCAACTGCATCACCGGACAGTATACGCCCACAGAGGGAAAGATCTATTTTCATGATAAAGACATCACAGGCATGACTCCCTATGAGATTACGGAGCTGGGGATGTGCAGGACCTTCCAGAATATCAAGCTGTTCCCCCATATGACCATCATGGAGAACGCCATGGTGGGAGCCCACACCAGGATCAAGGAAAATCTGTGGGACGTCTGGTTCCATACCAAGGCGTATAAGAAGGCGGAGAAGGAAGCGGAAGAACGGGCCAGAAAGGCGCTGGAGCTGACGGGCCTGACGGAAAATCCCTACTACTACGGGACGGATCTTCCCTATGGAAAACAGAGGAGGCTGGAGATCGCCCGCGCCATTGCCAGCGATCCGGAGATCCTTATGTTTGACGAGCCGGCAGCCGGCATGAATGAAGGAGAGACGGCGGATCTGACCGGGTTCATCCGGGAGATCCGGGATCTGGGATATACCATTCTTTTGATCGAGCACGATATGAGGCTGGTCATGAATCTTTGCGACAGGATTTATGTGCTGGACCACGGCAATTTGATCGCCACGGGAAAGCCGGAAGAGATTAAACAGAATCCTCTTGTGATAGAGGCATATCTGGGAAAGAAGGCGTGATATGGCATATTTGCAGATTGAGGATCTCCAGGTGAGTTACGGCGCCATCAAGGCCGTGCAGGGAGTTACTTTTTCCGTGGAAAAGGGAGAGATCGTGACCCTGATCGGCGCCAACGGCGCAGGGAAAACTTCTATTATGAATACCATCGCCGGACTGATAAAGCCGGCCGGCGGCACCATTACCTTCGACGGGAAGGAGATCGGAGGCCGCAAACCCTATACCATCGTCAAGAGCGGCCTGACGCTCTGCCCGGAAGGAAGAAAGATCTTTCCCAGATTCACAACTTATGAAAATCTGAAGATGGGCGGATATACCATGAGTCCGGCCGCCATCGAGCGGGGCATCGAAAGAGCCGCGGAGCTGTTCCCCAGACTGAAGGAGCGGTTTGACCAGGTGGCGGGAACGCTTTCCGGCGGCGAGCAGCAGATGCTGGCGGTGGGAAGAGCCCTCATATCGGAGCCCAAGCTCCTTATGCTGGACGAGCCGTCTTTGGGCCTGGCGCCCATCGTGGTGCAGGAGCTCTTTGAATGTTTCACCAGGATCAACAAGGACGGGACCACCATCCTTTTGGTGGAGCAGAACGCCAGCATGGCTCTGGAGATCTCCAACAGAGGCTATGTGGTGGAAAACGGAAAGATCAATATCACCGGCACCGGCAAGGAGCTGGCGGATAATGATAAGGTACGGGAAGCGTACCTGGGCGGTATGTAAGCCGTCTGTGGAGCAGAGTAAATTGCGGAAGCAATTTATATATTAAAAAAAGGAGGATAACTATGAAAAAGAAGGTATTGAGTCTCATCCTTGCGGCAGCAATGGTGATGTCACTGGCAGCCTGCGGCGGCAGCTCCGATGGCGGAAGCGAAGCGGGCGGCACCACGGCGGGAACGCAGGCGGAGAGCGGGGAAACCACCGGGGGCGGCGGCTCCTCCTCAGGCGGGGAAACGGTTAAGTTCGCTCTGGTAGGACCTCTGACCGGCAACAACGCCTATGCGGGCGAGGCCATGTTCAACAGCGCCAAGATGGTCATCGATGCGTACAACGAGGCAGGCGGCTACAACGGAACTCCCATCGAGTATGTGGAGTTCGATACCAAGGGAGACGCCAATGAGGGCGTTATGATCGCGCAGCAGATCGTATCCGACGGCGGCTTCACAGCCATCATCGGACCCTGGTCCTCTACAGTAGGTCTTGCCATGGCTCCCATCATCGACGAGGCCGGCATCATCATGTATGCCACATCTCCCAGCCATGCCGATCTGACCAAGGTCAGCGACTGGGTCATCCGTCAGACTCCTCTGGCTTCCACTCTGGCCTATGGCTGTGCCGACACTCTGCTGGAGGCGGGATATACCAACGGCGTATATCTGTATGACAACACCAACGAGGGCGCTACCGCAGCTTCCGAGCTGTTCCGCGAGAGATTTGAAGAAGGCGGCGGCACCGTTACCGTGGAAGGCTACGCGGCCGGCACCAAAGATTTCACGCCCATGATGACCCGTTACAGGAGCATGGACATTGACTTCATCTGCATGTACGGCGCTACTTCCGATTCCGCCCTGATCTGCACCCAGGCCAGGGATATGGATCTGGACTGCCTGATCCAGGTGAACTCCATGGCTCTGAACGATGAGTTCAACGAGCTGATCGCCGGTCTGGAAGACATCTACTGCTGCGATTCCTTCGCGGCCGACTATCCGGACGACGCGTTCCAGGGCAACTATGTGGAGCCCTACACCGAGCAGTTCGGCGAGACGCCCATCGTTCACGGCTACTTCGGATACTGTGTTGCTCAGCGTCTGATCGACACCATTGAAGAGCTGGGTGTGGACGATATGGAAGAGGTCCGCGATGCGCTCCGCAACGGTACCCAGGAGACCGAGCTGGGAACTCTGGAGTTTGTCGACGGCGACGCAGAGCGTCCTACCATCTGGAGCAAGTATGACGTGGCGGACGGAGTGTTCCATGCCGTTACGGAAATTCCTGCGAAACAGTAAGATACAGAGAACTTGCAGAGGGGCCGCCGAGGAAAACGGCGGCCCTTTTCAGCAAAAAAAGGATCGTTATATAATAAGAAGGAGGGGATGTAGTTGGATCTGGGCCTGAAAGGAAAAGTGGCCGTCGTCATGGGCGGCACCACCGGCATCGGGGCGGAGGCGGCTCTGCGGTTCGCGGCGGAAGGCTGCAAGATCGCCGTGTGCAGCCACAATCTGGAAAAGGTGGAGGCCTTTAAGAAACGGGCGGCCGAAGCCGGGATAGAAGATGCTTTGGTGGAGCAGGTCAATGGGATGAAGGCCGAGGAACAGGAGGCCTTCGCGGAGCATATCGTTGAGAAATTCGGAAGGATCGACATATGGGTGAACTGTGCGGGGGGAAATAAGCACGGCCCGGTCTATTCTCTGCCGGAGGAGACCTTCCAGTATATCCTCGATCTGAACCTGACTTCCGCGTTCATCGGCATCAAGACAGCTTCCAAATATATGATGGAGCAGAAGAGCGGAGCCATCGTCAATCTCTCTTCCCTGGCTTCCAAGAGCCCGGTGGCTTACCGGGTCACCTACGCGGCGGCCAAGGCGGGGGTCAATATGCTGACCGTCGGAGCGGCTTCTGAGCTGGCGCCCTATGGGATCCGGGTCAATGCGGTGGCTCCCGGCATCATCGATACGGTGCTTTCCGCCAATGCCATTTATGAGCACACGGACTATATCATGTCCATGATCCCTCTCCACAGAGCAGGCTCTCCCATGGAAGTGGGGGATGTGATCGTGTGCCTGGCCAGCGACAAGTTCAGTTATGTGACAGGAGCCGTCATCCCCGTGGATGGGGGAAAAAATTCCATGGAGGATACGGATCTGCCTTGGACGGAGCCCTGGAAAGGTTAGACGTGGTTTGAAGGACAAAAAGGAGAAGGTATATGAATCTTGAAAAATTGATCGAAGAGCAGAGATCCGCCGATGAGATCAGCCGGCTTTTTGACTGGAGCGAAGACGAGCTGGCTGCCATGGATGAGGTGGAGTTCCGGGCCAGATTCCGGGAACGGTGCCATCATACCATGGAGATCCAGGTGTATGAAAACGCGTTCCGCGGGAAAGCGCTTTCGGAGAAACAGACTGCCACGGCGGAAAAGTACATGAGAGTCTGGGACAGGCGCGGGCTTTCCCATGACTGCCACGAATACCGGTTTGCTCAGACGCTCCTGGGCTTTGCCAGGCAGCTGGCGGCGGGAGAGGTGCCGGACCTTTCCTCCTATGAGCCCAAATGGCTCACGCCGGAGGAGACGGAGGTTTTTGAGCGGGTGATCTACGAGCGCCGTTCCGTGCGGCACTGGGACACTGGAAAGAGGGTCCCGGACGAGGTGATCGACAAGATCCTCCGGGCCGGTCTCTGGGCGGCCCATGCCTGCAATCTGCAGTCCATCCGTTACCTGGTGGTGCGGGAGGAGTCGGAGCCGGGCCTGTTCCGGGGAAGCGATATTCCGGGAGGACCGGTCCATATCGTCCTTCTGCAGGATGAACGGGCTTACCGGGCCAATCAGGTCATGCCGGACTATAATCATATCCTGGACTGCGGCGCCGCCGGCCAGAACATCGTTCTGGCGGCCCATGCCTACGGCCTGGGCGGCGTATGGCTGACCTTCAACCAGAAGATGCGGGAGCGGCTCACGGAGCGCTTCCAGATCCCGGAATATATGAACGTAGTCACCTATGTGGATGTGGGGTATCCGGCCCAGTCTCCGGCGCCGGTGCTGCGTCCGGAACCGGAAGACATGATCTTTGCGAAGATCTGAGTTTCTTTTATACAGCCTTTACCTCCGGGGCGCCTGCCGTTTTTTCGGCGGACGCCCCGTTTTTTTAGCTCCCTACAGGATATTTCGCCGGGACGAGGCCGCTGCGGGAAGCCTAATGCGGTTTTTGCGCATCCTGTATCCAGGACATGGAGGAAGAGACCCGGGGGCCGTATATCAGGGCCGCCAGGAAAAAGACGATGCCCTGGCTCTGGCCATGGCGGTGGGCGAGATCCTGGAAAACGCGGGGATCGATGTCCTCTATACCAGGACGGAAGACGTCTATGATACACCTTATGAAAAGGCTGTGATAGGAAACAATTCAGGCGCCGATTACTTCCTGTCCATCCACCGCAACGCCACCGCCGCGCCGGGCGGAGCTTCCGGCATAGAAACCCTTGTCTATCAGAAGGGAGGAGAGGCGGAGCGGCTGGCGGAAAACATCAACCAGGGACTGGCCGGTGTGGGGTTCAAGGACCGCGGGATCACGGAGCGCCCCAATCTGGTGGTGCTGCGGCGGACCCAGATGCCGGCGGTGCTGGTGGAGGCCGGGTTCATCGACTCGCAGGCCGATAATGAACGGTTTGACCGGGATTTTGAACAGATCGCCCAGGCCATCGCGGACGGATTTTTGAAGACTGTGGGCGTGACGGTGGACAGTCAGGAAAAGGAGGAGCTAAGACCGCTGTATCAGGTGCAGGTGGGGGCTTACCGGTTCCGCCAGTTTGCCGATGAGATGCTGATGGAACTGCAGGCCGAGGGATTTCCCGCGTGGATCGAGGCGGGGGACGGCTATTACCGGGTGAAGGTGGGAGCTTTTGAACAGCTGGATAACGCGGTGCGGATGGAGAGAAAGCTCCGGCAGAAGGGATATAACACGTTTATCACCACCGGGTGAAGGGAACCGGCCGGGGCCGGCCGCGCTTTTGCCGCGCCGGCCCGGACGGGATCTGTCTCACGGCCTTCAGCATGGGATGGGCAGGCTTAAAAGCCGCAGCGCCGTCTCCTCCGGCGAGAGTCCGGATACGTCCAGCTTTATGGTGTCCAGGGCCGGATAGAGGGGCAGATAGGACAGACTTTTATCTATGGAAGAAAGAGGACGGACACCGGCCGCGATGTCTGTTTCCAGACGCTTCCTCAGACATTCCGGCCGGCAGATGAGGGAGACCGGCTTCACGAGCCAGCCGGAAGTATCCAGGGAAGCGTACAGGTGATCCAGGATCTCCTGCTGATGCATGACCCAGGTGAAGACGATGTTGTGAAAGACGTCGCAGCCGAGAAAGTTGTTCAGGATATGACAGATATTGTCCAGGACCAGGGCCTTTGTCTCCGGAGTCACCAGAAAGGGAGACATATCCCAGCACCAGTCCCCGTCCAGGAAAGCGCAGGCTTCCAGTTTTTTCTGCAGGGCGCGCCCCGCTGTGGTCTTTCCGATCCCCATGGGACCGCCGATGAGATATAAGGTTTTCATGACAGCCTCCTAAATCGTCAAAAAGGCTCCTGAGCCCGGGCGGCAGGCCCGGGCCGGAAGTTTCGTAAAAACGGCTACTTTCATTATAAGAGAAACGGGGATCCGGTACAAGAGCGGAAAAGTGTGTAAATTGATGCAAAAAAAGATACAAAAACCGATTGACAAACAGGCCAAACCATGATAGACTACTCTTCGCCGGTTGAAAAGCAACGGCAATCGACAAAAAGAGTTGAAATAAAAGAAAAAAGTTGTTGACAGAAAGCGACAGATATGGTAGTATATAGAAGTTGTCGCTGATGACGACGAAGCACCTTGATAACTGAACAGTATATTCCAATCCCTGAAAATTCTGTAAAGAAGT
>CAJFUL010000010.1 GCA_904420245.1 Candidatus Paralachnospira avium | reverse complement strand
GGCTTCGATGGCCATATTGGCAATGGTGAACCGGTCGTCCATGGAGAGAGAAGCCACGCCGTCCCCGGTGAATTCCATGGACTGGTACAGAGCTCCGTCCACGCCGATCATACCGATGATGTGGAGGATCACGTCCTTGCCGCTGACCCACTTCTGGAGCTTTCCGGAAAGCTCGATCTTAATGGCCGCGGGCACCTTGAACCAGGCTTTTCCGGTGGCCATGCCCGCCGCCATATCGGTGCTCCCCACGCCTGTGGAAAAAGCGCCCAGAGCTCCATAGGTACAGGTGTGGGAATCGGCTCCGATCACCACGTCTCCCGCCACCACCAGTCCCTTCTCCGGGAGCAGGGCGTGCTCGATCCCCATTTCTCCCACATCGAAGAAGTTGGTGATCTCATGCCGGGCCGCGAATTCCCGCACGCACTTGCAGTGCTCCGCCGACTTGATGTCCTTATTGGGTACGAAGTGGTCCAGCACCAGCGCGATCTTATCTTTATCAAAAACAGAAGCGTCCTTCATCCTGCTGTCCATCTCGTGGATGGCCACCGGGGACGTGATGTCATTTCCCAGCACCAGGTCTAACTCCGCTTCGATCAGCTGTCCGGCCTCCACGGAATCCAGTCCCGCGTGGGCCGCCAGGATCTTCTGCGTCATTGTCATTCCCATGTTATTTCCTCCTTACCTATCTCAGAAATCCTGCTACACTGTGCCAATTATAGCATCATCCATATTATAATTGAAATACAATTTCTTAATGTTTACTATGAACTCAAGTTATAGTATACTAGAAGCCAGGACAACACCGGTCCCGCCGGGAGAACCGGAGAAAAAGGAGGATGCCATGGAACAGAATTTATCCCTGTACCGGATCTTTTACGAAGTGGCCCAGACGGGAAATATCTCCCGGGCCGCCAAAAACCTGTATATCAGCCAGCCCGCCATCAGCAAGGCCATCGGCCGGCTGGAGGACAGCCTGCATCTGCCTTTGTTCATCCGCAATTCCAGAGGCGTACAGCTGACGGAGGAGGGAGCCCTCCTGTTTGAATACGTCCGCTCCGCCTTCGAGATGCTGGACCGGGGGGAGGATGAGCTGAAGCGGATGACGGAGTTGGGCGTGGGCCATATCCGCATCGGCGTCAGCACAGTCCTCTGCAAGTATGTGCTCCTGCCCTGCCTCAAGGAATTCGTGGCCCGCTATCCCCATGTGAAATTTACGATCCACAGCCAGTCCACCCAGGAGACCCTGGACCTTCTGGAAAAACAGCAGATCGACCTGGGACTCACCGCGGAGCCGGTCCATAAAAAAAACATCACCTACGATAAGGTGATGGATATTGAGGATGCCTTCATCGCCACGCCCTCCTACCTGACCAATATGCGGCTCCGGGAGGGAACCGCCCAGACCGATATTTTCCAAAACGGCACGATCCTCATGCTGGAAAAGGGAAACGTGAGCCGTACCCATATCGAGGACTATCTGAGGGAGCAGCATATCGAGCCGGTCCATCTGCTGGAAACCTCCACCATGGACCTGCTCATCGACTTCGCCCGGATCGGCCTGGGCGCCGGCTGCGTCATCAAAAATTTCGTGGAAGAGGAGCTGGCAGACGGCACCTTCGTGGAGATTCCCATGGATCCCCCCATTCCCGGCCGGACCATCGGCTTCGTATACCACAGCCAGGGCTTCCGCTCCAAGGCCCTGGATATGTTCATCCGGTTTTACCGCCATTTCTACCGGAAGGGCTGAAGGCTTTACGCCTCCTCTCTCTCCCGTATGGCGATGGAGGTGATCACAGGCTGCTCCTCCGCCGGGATGGTGCCGTTATCGTCCGCAGGCTCCGCCGCCCCGCAGATCTCATCTACGATATCCATGCCTTCCGTCACATATCCGAATACCGCGTACTGTCCATCCAGATAGACCGAGTCCTCCTGGACGATGAAAAACTGGGAGCTGGCGCTGTCATAATCCTCGGATCTGGCCATGGAAACGGCTCCGCGCGTATGGGACAGCGGGTTCTCCACCCCATTCTCGGAAAATTCCCCTTTTATGGTGGTCTCGCTGCCTCCTGTCCCGTCTCCGTTGGGATCTCCGCCCTGCATCATAAACCCGTCTATGATCCGGTGAAAGGTAAGGCCGTCATAAAAACCGCTCTCCGCCAGGGACACAAAATTGGCCACCGTCTCCGGAGCCGCAGACGCATCCAGCGCCACCGTCACCGGAGAAGAAGCCGCCGGATACGCCAGGGAAGCCCTGGAAAAAGGGCGGGAGCGGGGATGGATCGGGGATTTCCGCTATAAGGTCTATGAGACAGAAAAAGGAACGGCCGTGGTCTTTGTCAGCGGCAAGGATGCCGCAGCCAATACCAGACGCTTTTTCTTCGCCGCCACAGCCGTGTTTATAGCCGGAAGCCTGGTGGTCCTGCTGCTGGTGATCCTGATCTCCAAGAGGGCCGTCCGGCCCGCCGCCGAAAGCTATGAAAAACAGAAACAGTTCATCACCAACGCCAACCACGAGCTGAAGACTCCTCTGACCCTGATCCGCACCAATCTGGACATCCTGGAGTCGGAGGCCGGAGCCAGCGAATGGCTGGACGACATCCGGGACGAGACCAGGCTCATGACGGACCTGGTGGACCGTCTGGTGACTCTGGCCAGGATGGATGAGGAATCGGACAAGCTGGAAATGCGCTCCTTTGACTTGAGCGACGCCTGCTCCGAGACCATCCTGGCTTTCTCCTCTTCCATCTCCGGCCGCGGAAATACCCTGACCGTCCAGATCCCTCCGGGAGTCCCCTATACCGGGAACGAAGCCTCCATCCGCCAGCTTGTCTCCATCCTGATGGACAACGCCGTCAAATACTGCGATCCGGGAGGGACCATCTGCGCGGTCCTCCAGGCAGGGAAGCATCCGGTGCTGACCATCGACAATACGTATTCCGCCGTCCGCCATCTGGAGCTTTCCCATCTCTTTGACCGGTTTTACCGCTCAGACCGGGCCAGGACCAGCGGAAACGGCTTCGGAGTGGGCCTCTCCATCGCCAAGGCCATCACCGAAAAGCATCACAGCGAGATCTCCGTACAGAATGTCCGGAACCACATCATCCGTTTCCAGGTCAGATTCTAGAAGAGTCCCGCGGCCTAAGCCTTATCTTTCGTGGTGGCAAACTGGACCGCGGCGCCCAGCACCGCCAGGATGATCCCCAAAACAAGGGCCGGACCGGCGCCGGGGACCTGGGCCAGGGCCATGATCCCGCCGCCCGCCTGGAGACCGCTTAGAATGGCGGTGGTCAGGATGACGGCGGTCCTCAGGAAGCTGACGCCCAGGAGCCCAGCCGCCAGACCGGCTACCAGGCTTATCACGTTCATCCACCAGACGGCTTCCGGTCCCGCCGCCGCAAGGAGGAGCCCCATCACAAAAGAATACGCCGCCAGGCCGCACAGCAGGAATACGCCCAGCTTGCAGACCCGGAAGGCCAGGAATCCGAAAAGCAGCATGAGCGCCAGAGCCAGCACTGCGGCCGCCGCCCCGCTCCGGAGACCCAGAGTCCCGATGGCCAGTCCTGCCGCCAGGCCGATGACGCCGCCTGCCAAAGTCACCCAGAGCCTCAAAAGCTTATATCCCAGAAAGCACTGGAGCAGAGCCGCCGCCAGAGCTGCCACAGCCAGCACGTCTCCCGCTCCCTGAGGAAGCCGGTCCATAAAACCAAACACCGTCATTTCTCTTCTCCTTTTCTCCTACAAAAATATAACCTGTCTGTCCCCGGAAGGCAAAAAAAGAGGTATGGAAGAATCCATACCCCCTTTTGCGATCCCTTAGTTGTCGATCAGCTTGGAGCTGTCGTTCCAGCTGTACAGTTTCCGGAGCTCTTTGCCCACCGCTTCCAGCTGATGGGAAGCTTCCCTCTTGCGCATTGCCATGAAGTGGGGAGCGCCTACCTGGTTCTCCGTCAGCCAGTCCTTCGCGAAGGTCCCGTCCTGGATGTCGGAAAGGATCTTCTTCATGGCCTTCTTGGTCTCGTCGGTCACGATCTTGGGACCGGTGATATAGTCTCCGTACTCCGCCGTATTGGAGATGGAATATCTCATGCCGGCGAATCCGCTCTCGTAGATCAGATCCACGATCAGCTTCATCTCATGGATGCACTCGAAATACGCGCTCTCAGGCTCATATCCGGCCTCCACCAGAGTCTCGAAGCCAGCCTTCATAAGGGCTGTCACGCCGCCGCAGAGCACGGCCTGCTCGCCGAAGAGGTCGGTCTCCGTCTCTTCCCGGAACGTGGTCTGGAGTACGCCTGCCCTGGCTCCGCCGATGGCCAGAGCGTATGCCAGCGCCAGATCATGGGCCTTGCCCGTGGCATCCTGATGGACTGCGATCAGGCAGGGAACACCCTTTCCGGCCTGATACTCACTCCGCACCGTATGGCCGGGGCCCTTGGGCGCGATCATGGTCACGTCCACATCCTTAGGCGGAACGATCTGTCCGAAATGGATGGCAAAGCCATGGGCAAACATCAGCATATTCCCCGGCTCCAGATTGGGCTCGATGGATTCCTTATACATCTTGGCCTGCTTCTCATCGTTGATCAGGATCATGATGATGTCCGCCTTCTTGGCCGCCTCGGCCGCCGTGTATACCTCAAATCCCTGCGCCTCTGCCTTGGCCCAGGACTTGCTGCCCTCGTAAAGGCCGATGATCACATGGCATCCGGATTCCTTCGCGTTGAGCGCGTGAGCGTGTCCCTGGCTGCCGTAACCGATCACCGCGATGGTCTTTCCCTCCAGCAGGGACAAATTACAGTCTTCCTGATAATAGATCTTTGCCATAACCTTAATCCTCCATAATCGTAATTGTAATGAAATGTTGTATCTATGGTTATACGGTTCCCCGGCTGAGGCCCGTAAGACCTGTCCTGGCCATTTCCCGGATGGTGAAGTCCTGTACCAGACGCACAAAGGCTTCCACCTTGGCCTGATTGCCCGTCAGCTCCACGATCATGGAATCCTCCGCCACGTCAATGACCTTGGCCCGGAAAATGTTCACAACGGAGAGCAGCTTCTCCCTCTCCTCCGGCTTCACCTCCAGCTTCAGGAGGATCAGCTCCCTGCATACGGACGTAGTGTGGGACTTTAACTCCGTGATCTCGATCACATCCACCAGCTTGGCCAGCTGCTTCTGGATCTGCTCCAGGATCTCGTCGTCCCCTCTGGCCACCACCGTCATCCTGGAATACAGAGGATTCTCTGTCTCCCCAACGGTCAGGCTGTCAATATTATATCCCCTGCGGCTGAACAGCCCGGAGATCCGGCTCAGAACGCCGGATGTATTTTCCACCAACAGTGAGAATACGGCTCTGCTCATGGTATCCTCCTTTACATACACGCTAACACCTGGTTTCCTTTCATGATTATCCCCATAATAGCACACCATTTCCAGAATTTCAACGTCTGTTCCCTGTTTTTCGTTATATTCCCCCTGCATTTCCATATCTATTAGTTATACCTTTTATTCTCAATACGCATATTTTTTTCTGTTCCCGCCCATACTGTAAACAGAAAACCTGCAAGAAAGCGAGGGAACTCTTATGAAAAAAGACAAGACTCAGCCCAGAGAGATCTCCGGAAAACGCTCCGAAGGAGCCACCGCCGCCAGGGACGGCGCCCGCCATGGCTTTCCCAACGCGGACAGCTCTCCCGGGGAGATCCGCCAGTACTCCAACTATGACCGGGGCACGAAACCCATGCCCGACAACAACCCTTTCTGGGAGGATGGGAACAATCCTCTAAGCTCTAAGGGAAACTAAAGAATTCCCTAATAATATTCACGTTTTTTTTAGAATCCATACAAATTCTGGTCACAATTACCCGCTATACTTTAACCATAACATAAATGAAGTTGATGACATAAGAAATCGCGCGCGAACGGTTATCAGCTTCGCCAAACAACAACTACCATTTATATAGATTGTCTTTTTCATACTCATAGCCGGCGCCAGGCGCCGGCTACTCCTCTGTCCGGGGGCCTTTCAGGCCTCCGTTTTTTTGCTCCGCCGGATACGGACGGCCCGCAGGCGGCCCTGTTTGCCGCAGTGCTCCCGGCCTCTCAGATCCTGTGGAGCAGATGCAGGTTCAGCTTCCGCAGAAGGAGCACCGGATCCAGCCCGTGCTCCAGGGCCGCCTCCTCGATGGTCTCGCCTCCCGCGGCGGCGCAGCCGACGCAGGGAAGGCCTGCCTGGGCCAGGAGAGGCCCCGCCTCTTCATATTCCTCCAGCAGATCGCTTATCTTCATATCTTTTTCGATCATTTCCGTCTCCTTTCCGCCCCCGCCGGGCAGATTCAAAAGAAGCTGCGCAGAGCGCGCAGCTTCCATTTTGTCTTTACCTTATCCGATCACCTGGATCCAGCCCTCCGGAGCCTCGATCCGGCCCATCTGGATCCCCGTCAGCGTCTCATAGAGCTTCCTGGTGACAGGTCCCATCTCTTCCATGCCGCTGGGCAGGCAGATCTCCTTCCCATGGTCCACGATCTTGCCCACCGGCGAGATCACGGCGGCGGTGCCGCAGAGGCCGCACTCCGCGAAATCCTTCACCTCGTCGAAATAGACCTCCCGTTCCTCCACTTCCAGGCCCAGATATTCCTTGGCCACATGGACCAGAGAACGGCGCGTGATGGAAGGCAGGATGCTCCCAGACTTGGGCGTGACCACCTTATTGTCCCTGGTCACGAACAGGAAATTGGCGCCTCCCGTCTCTTCCACCTTGGTCCTGGTGCCGGGATCCAGATACATATTCTCGTCAAAGCCGTCCTTATGGGCGGATACGATGGCGTGGAGGCTCATGGCGTAGTTGAGGCCCGCCTTGATATGTCCGGTGCCGTGGGGCGCCGCCCGGTCAAAATCGCTGACACAGATGGTGAGGGGCTTGATGCCGCCCTTGAAGTAAGGTCCCACCGGCGTGCAGAAGATGCGGAATTCAAACTCGTCCGCCGGCTTCACGCCGATCACCGCATTCCTTCCGTACATATAGGGACGGATGTACAGGGTGGCGCCGGAACCGTAGGGAGGCACATACGCCGCGTTGGCCTTCACCACCTGGGCGACGGCTTCCACGAACCTCTCCTTGGGGAAAGCGGGCATCTCCAGCCGCTTGGCGGAAGCCTCCATCCGCTCCGCGTTCATATCGGGACGGAAGGTCACGATGCGGCCGTCCTCGGTGGTATAAGCCTTCAGTCCCTCGAAGCAGGTCTGAGCATACTGCAGGACACAGGCACATTCGCTCATGGTCACATTGGGATCCGAGATCAGGGCCCCGTCATCCCACGCTCCATCCTTATAATAAGAGACATACCTCTTATCCGTTTCCATATAGGCAAATCCCAGATTGGCCCAGTCGATATTCTTTTTCTCCATGGCTACTCTCCCATCTGCTGTCATTCAGCGTGTAAATATTCTTCCATGTGCATTATTATAACTCACCTTTTCCGGTTTTTCAATCCTCAGACTACTGGGAGAGCAGGATCCTGTCATTGTCCAGATCCCTGCCTGTGCCGGCCTTGAACCTGGCCACCAGCTTCTCCACCGTCATTTCCTCCCGCTCTTTCCCCGATATGTCCAGGACGATGGAGCCGCCCTCCATCATCAGGGTCCTGTTCCCCAGGGAAAGAGCCTGGCTCATATTGTGCGTGATCATCATGCAGGTGATGCCGTGCTCCTCCACGATCCCTCTGGTCAGCTCCAGCACCTTCTCCGCCGCCGCCGGATCCAGGGCCGCCGTATGCTCATCCAGCAGCAGCAGCTTGGGAGGCACGATGGTGGCCATCAAAAGGGTCAGAGCCTGGCGCTGGCCGCCGGACAAGAGCCCCACCGGCTGGCTCATCCTGTCTTCCAGCCCCATGTCCAGGAGCGCAAGCTTCTCCCGGAAAAATTCCCGGTCCTTTCTGGAGATGCGGCTGAAGGGCGCCCGCCCTCTGGAGCTCCTCAAGTACGCCAAGGACAGGTTTTCCTCAATGGTCATATGGGGAGCCGTCCCCTTCAAGGGATCCTGGAACAGCCGCCCGATCATGCGGCTGCGCTTGTACTCCTGCATGAAGGTGATGTCCCTGCCGTCCAGCCGGACGGAACCTTCGTCCACATAGAAGCTCCCGGCCACGGCGTTGAACAGCGTCGATTTTCCGGCTCCGTTGGAGCCTACGATGGTAACGAAATCCCCCGGCTCCAGATGGAGGGAAAGCCCCGTCAGCGCCTTTTTCTCGTTGACGGTGCCGGGGTTAAAGGTTTTTGAGATCTGATCCAGCCAAAGCATCCTACCTGCCCCCTTTCTGCCTGGACGCGGCCCATTTCTTCTTCTGGAACAGGAAATAGGACTTCAGTGTGGGAGCCGCTATGGCCAGCCCCACGATCACCGCCGTCACCAGCTTCAGACATTCGATGGGCACGATGGAGGTCTTTAAGACCACCGCATAGAGGAACCGGTAGATCACGCTCCCCACGATCACCGCCAGGACGCCGCGGAGGGCGGATCCCTTCCGGATCACCGTCTCTCCGATGATCAGGCAGGCCAGGCCGATGACCACGATGCCGGTGCCGCCGTTGATGTCGGCGGATTTCTGGAACTGTCCCACCACGGCTCCGGCCAGTCCCGTCAGGGCGTTGGACACGCACAGTCCCACCGTCACCGTGAACACCGGATTGACAGAAGAGGCCCGCACCATATCCCGGTTGTCTCCGGTGGCCCGGATGGAAAGTCCCAGCCTGGTCCCCAAAAACCAGATCAAAAGGCCGCCGGCCGCCAGGGTGATGACGGCCGCCAGGACCAGCTCATACCATCCGCCGAAGCTGCCAAGCTGCCGGAACTTCGTAAAGATGGTCTCCTGCTTCAGGAGGTTTACGTTGGAGCTCCAGCCCATGGCCATCAGGTTGATGGTGTATAACCCCGTATTGGTGACGATGCCGGCCAGGATGGAAGGCACCCCCAGCCTGGTCTGCAGAAACGCCGTGACAAAGCCGGCGCAGGCCCCGGCGGCCATGGCCGCCGGAATGGCCAGGAGCGGATGTCCCGCCGCCGACAGGGAGACCGATACGGCCATCCCCAAAACAAAAGTCCCGTCCGTAGTCAGATCCGCAATATCCAGCACCCGGTAGCTCAGATACAGGGCCATGGATACCAGCGCGTACATAAAGCCCAGCTCCAGGGCCGTCTGCGTGATAAAAAGCATGGAAGCTCAACTCCTTTTTTATTCCTCTGTGGTGGTTACCTCCACCAGCTCTCCCATATCCGCGAATACGGAATAATCGATCCCAAGTCCGCCGGCGGTCTCGGTGTTTACCGTGATGATGCCGCCGTCCATGGTATAGTAATCCTCCAGGCCGTCCATTCCCTCTGTCACAGCCTCATAAGCCAGATCCGCCGTCTCCGTTCCCAGATCCGTATAATTGACGCCGCAGGTGGCAAAGGCTCCGTTCCGGACGAAGGAGTCAGCCCCGGTGTAATGGGGGATCCCCGCCTCGATGAACGCATCGGCGATGGCCAGCTCCGCCGCCATGACGATATTGTCCGTGGGAGTGAAGACCGCGTCCACGCCCTCCGATACCAGGACGCTGGCCGCCGCGATCACTTCATCGTTGGTGTTTCCGGTGGCTTCCATATATTCGATGCCCTTGCTGTCCAGATACGCCTTGGCCTCCTCGATGGGCTTGGCGGAATTGGCCTCCGACAGGGAATAGAGCAGTCCCACCTTCTTCACATCGGGGTTCTGAGCCAGCATCATATCCAGGATGAATTCCGTATTCAAAGCGTCGCTGGTTCCGGATACATAATCGATCCCGGTCATTTCCGCCTCCTCCGGATCGGAGATGGCCGCGTAGACCACCGGCGTCTCCGTCTCCTCGGCGCATACCGCCATGACCTGGGCCGCCAGGGTGGCGATGGGAATGATCACATCCACATCCTCCGCGATGGCCTGGTCTCCGATCTGCTTCAAAGTACTCTGGTCGTTCTGTCCGGAATACACTTCATATTCAATGGTGATCCCGTCCCGCTCCGCGATGGCATCGAGCTGCGCCGTCACCGCGTCCGCGATCTCATCCAGGGAAGCGTGGTCCATCTGCTTGACCACAGCCACCTTGACAGAATCTCCGGAACCGGAGGCCTGCGAGCCGGACCCGTTTCCTCCTCCGGAGCCGCCGCAGCCGGCCAGAGCCGACGCCATAGCCAAAACCACTGCCAGTGTCCTTACCATTCCTCTTCTCTTCATAATCATATCCTCCATTCTTATGTCGGGGTGGCAGATGGCCCGCCGTCCGGTTTCTCTCCGGCCGTTTCATATCTGTAAATAAAAAAGGATCCCGAAGGAGCGGGATCCTCCGCCTGCGGCGTGCCGTATAAACGGCAAACCTCCGCTCCGCCGCAGTGCGGTCCTACGGATTTTTTGCTCCATGGAAACGAAGTTTCCTATAAAGTAAAAAAAGCTCCTGCCCCTCCATGGGACAAAAGCTTCTGCTCCTGCGATACCACCCAAATTGATGCACATGCATCCTCTCGCTCACACGTACTACCATCTATACGCGTCCCGATGGATAACGGGTGGGATACCCGTCGGTCCCTACTGAACAGCCGCAGCCGCCTTTCGGTCCGCCCTCCGAAGTCCATTCACCGGTCATTCCCTGTCCCGCTTCCACCTTCCGGGACTCGCTGTAAGTTCCATGTACCGGCTACTTCTCTCCGTCACAGGTTTATGTTCTATGATTACTCTCTCATTATATCGGCCGCCTTTTCCTTTGTCAACCCCTATTTCCAATGGATCCTGCCGCCGCACTCCGAACAGTAAGTGACGCTGTCCCGGCTCCATCCGGGGACCGCCGGACGCTTTCCGCAGTGAGGGCAGCGCAAATGCCGCTGGCTGACTTCCTCGCCCACGATCTCCGCCGCGAAAAGCACCAGCACAGGCGCCAGTTTTGCCGCGCCGTCCAAAAAGAACACGAGGATCAGCAGCGGGATCCGAAGGACTGTCAGGATCCGGCACAGCCGGCCGTACGCCAGCCTGAGGCAGACGTCTTCCTCTGCCGCCGCCTCCTTTTGCCCGCTGTCTTCCTCCTTCTCCTCTTCCGATGCGTCCTCTTGCTCTCCGCCCTCTTCTTTCCCGCCGCTCCAGCGGATCCGCGCTCCGCACTCCGGACAGTAATAAGGACGCTGGTTTCCCCAGGGCGGAAAAACGCCTCCGCGAAGGCAGCTGGGACAGCGAAAGCCCCTGCGCACCACCAGCGCGCGGCCTGCCAGGGACAAAACGGCGCCTGCCAGGAACCAGAGGCCCGCCGCCATCAGACGGCTCTGCGTCCCGTTCACGGGCAGGAAAGCGGCTGCCGCCATCAGGAGGGCCGCCAGCGCCATGCTGCCTGTCAACTTTCCTGTTGAAAAACGGTCCCGAATCGCCTATACTCTTTAAAGATAGGAGGGATTCCATATGCGTATGCCGAAGATCCAGCAGGCGCTGGAACAGAAAAAGATCCAGTTTGAATACAGCGAAGAAGACGGCTGCGGAAGCCTGGACTTCCAGTTCCGCGGGCTCCGCTACCACATCTGGGAATTTGAGGACGGGGATACCAGGGGCGTGGACACCAACGTCTACCACACGGGACGCAGCGAGGACATCCTGGGGGATTATGATACCGAGATCTCCCGGCTGATCCTCACCTGGCCCGATATGGCCATTCCGGGCTGAGCCATGATCCTCATCGCCTGTACCGACGACAGGATGGGAATGGCCTTTAACCGCCGCAGGCAGAGCTCCGACCGGTATCTGTGCCGGGAACTGCTCTCCCGCTCCGGCGGCCGCCTGTGGCTCCATCCCTACTCCGCCCCCCTGTTCGGCGACCCCCTCCCTCCCGGGATCCTGTGCGCGGAAGATTTTCTGGAACAGGCCGGGGACTCTGACTGCTGCTTCTGGGAAGCCAGGCCGGCCGTCCTTCCCCGCCGCCCCATCCGCCAGATCGTCTTATACCGCTGGAACCGGCGCTATCCGTCGGATCTGCGGTTTCCCATGGACCTGACAAAGGGCTGGGAGCTGACTGCCCGCCGGGATTTTCCCGGCTTTTCCCATGAGATCATCACAGAGGAGACTTACATGACATGCGAAACCTGAAAAAAATCCTGATCTTCCTTCTGACTTCTTTCCTTCTCTTCTCCGGCTGCGGCCCCGCCGCCACGGGAAATGAAACCGCCACCACGGCCCGGATCGAGGAGAGCCGGGATCCGTCCCGGGAGGAGGAAGAGACCTCACCGGAGAGCAGTTCCGAAACGGTTGGGACCACGACGGAGACCACGGCCCCGGAAACGGAAACCACGGTCCCGGAAACGGAGCAGGCCGCCGGGACGGAAACGGATATCCCCGCCTACGCCGGAGAGCCCTATGCCGTCCTCAACGACAACATCCCGCTGTTTTCGGAAGAGCAGCTGACGGAAGAAGCCTACGAATCCTACGGGGAACTGGACGGCCTGGGCCGTTGCACCGCCGCCGTTTCCTGCATTGGGCCCGAGCTCATGCCCACAGAAGAGCGGGGCGAGATCGGCCAGGTGAAGCCCACCGGATGGCACACGGTGAAATACGACTTCGTGGACGGCAAATACCTCTACAACCGCTGCCATCTCATCGGCTACCAGCTGACCGGAGAAAACGCCAATGAAAAAAACCTGATCACCGGGACCAGGTATCTGAATGTGGAGGGGATGCTCCCCTTTGAGAATATGGTGGCCGACTATATCAAGGAGACCGGGAACCATGTGCTCTACCGGGTGACGCCCGTCTTTTCCGGAGACGATCTGCTGGCTCAGGGCGTCCGCATGGAAGCCCGGTCCGTGGAGGACTCCGGCGCCGGGATCCTCTTCCATGTGTTCTGCTACAATGTGCAGCCCGGCGTCTCCATCAACTACGCCGACGGCAGTTCCTCCCAGGAAGAAAACGGGACTGCGGCAGCCGGAGGAACGGAAGCCTCCGGCGGGACGCTCTATGTCCTCAATACCAATACGAAAAAGTTCCATTACCCTTCCTGCTCCAGCGTCTCCTCCATGAAGGATTCCAACCGGCAGGACTATACCGGGAGCCGGGACGATCTGATCCGGGAGGGCTACTCTCCCTGCGGCCGCTGCAATCCATAAAAAGGATCCTGCATAGCGGGATCCTCCGCCGCCGTCAGCAGTCCCTGTCCCGGACCAGGACCCCGTCAAAGAGCTTCACTCCGAACCGTTCCGTGAACATCCTGCATTTGCACATGAACAGATAATAGACATTGAAGCCGCAGCCCTGGAGGGTCTCCAGATTTCCCTGGCCCTTGGAGAGGATCACATCGGCCTCCCGGAAGGCCCCGAGAGCCTCCGGGGACAATTCTTCCATCCAGGTGCCTCCAATGTCATTTCCATTGGGCAGCACCTTTCCCACTTCTTCCAGGCCCGTCTGGCGGGCGTCCTCCAGACAGGCGTCGTTGGCCGCAGCCGCGCCCCGCACCAGGATCGTAAGCTCTGCCTGGGGAAACCGGCGCTTCATCTGCTCCATCAAAAGCTTATCCAGCACGATCTCCCCGCAGTTGTCCGTCAGAAAGAGAACGTTTTCCGCCTGTTCCAGATCCTTTTCCAGTTCCAGGCACACCTCCTCCGGCAGCCGGACCCGGGGAGCCGCCGCCAGAAGCTCCTCCAGCTTTCCGTCCTCCACACTGTGGCGGGCGCCGAAGTCGATATAATTTCCCGTCATGGCATACCGCAGAGCCAGCCGGAACGGATCTGCCGCCGCCCCGATCTCCCGGCGGATGGCAGGAGCCTTCTCCAGCATCAGGCGGTTATAATACTGCTTGATCCCGGTATAGTCCTCCTCATATCCAAACATCTCCTTCTGGATCCGGCCGATATCCCGGACGATCACCGGGGCGCTCTCTTCCCTTCCGGCCTCCCCGATCCGCGCCAGGACCCTCTGCATATATTCTACCCGCGCTTCTTCCGCCGCGTCCTCCGGCACCCGCTCCAGCTGCTTTTCCAGAAGACACCGGATGCATCCGCTCTTCAGTCTCATATCCTTCCCTCCATGTCCTGCCTCCTCTGAAAGCCGCAAAGTCCTCCCAGGCAGGCCATGCCTGTCTGAGAGGACTCTTCTGCTTCCGGTCAGAGGCCAAAAGCTACAGATTTTCTTCTATGGCTGCTTCCAGCAGCGGGAGCATCTCATCCACATGCTCTTTTCCGATCACCAACGGCGGGATGAAACGGATCACGTTGTTCTCCGCAGTGATCAGGATCACGCCCTTCCGGATGGCGGACTGGGCGATGGCGCCCGGATTTTTCTCAAACTCCAGGCCCTGGATCAGACCGCGTCCCCGGTGGTCCTTCACCACAGGATACTTGGCCTTCACCTCTTCCAGCTTCTCCCAGAGATAATCTCCCACCTGACGGACGTTCTCCAGGATCTTTCCTTCCGCGAAGATGTCCAGCACGGCTCCCGCTCCGGCGCATACCAGCGGATTGCCCCCGTAAGTGCTCCCGTGGTCTCCCGGCACCAGCACCGCCGCCCGTTCGTTGGTCAGGAAAGCGCCCACCGGCAGGCCGTTCCCCAGAGCCTTGGCCACCGTCATCACATCCGGCTTGACTCCGGCGGCCTGGCAGGCAAACATCTGCCCGCTCCGGCCCATGCCGCACTGGATCTCGTCAAAGATCAGCAGCATATCATGCTCGTCGCAGAGCTCCCTCAGTCCCCGCAGGAATTCCGGATCCGCCGGATAGATGCCTCCCTCGCCCTGGATAGGCTCCAGGATCACGGCGCAGGTCTTTTCATTGACCAGCTCTTTCACGCTGTCCAGATCGTTGAACCTGGCGAACCGGATCCCGCCCAGCAGCGGTTTGAAATCCTCCTGGTAATGGGGATTCCCGGTGACGGACAGCGCTCCCATGCTCCGTCCGTGGAAGGAATGATCCATGGCGATGATCTCATGGCCTGTATGGCCGTCCCGCTTAAGACCGTACTTCCTGGCGGTCTTGATGGCTCCCTCGATGGCCTCGGTGCCGCTGTTGGTAAAGAAGACCCGGTCCATGCCGGTGACCTTCACCAGCTTTTCCGCCGCCTCGATGGCCGGCACATTGTAGTAGAGATTGGACGTATGGATCAGCTTATCCACCTGGGCCTTCACCGCGCTGTCAAACCGCTCGTTATGGTATCCCAGGCCGAAGACGGCAATGCCCGCCGCAAAATCCAGATATTTCTTCCCTTCAATATCATACAGATACACGCCCTCTCCCCGGTCAAAGACGATGGGCGTCCTGTTATAGGTATGGAGGAGCACCTTCTCCCCACGTTCCATATATGCTTCAGCCTTCATAGAAATACCTCTCTTCCTTGCTGTTTAAGATGGCGGTTCCGATGCCCTTATTGGTGAAGATCTCCAGGAGCAGGCAGTGGGGGATCCGTCCGTCCAGGATATGGACCCTGGAAACGCCCTCCTCCAGGGCATCGACACAGTTCTGGAGCTTCGGCACCATACCGCCGCCCACCATGCCCTGAGCGATGAACTGCTCCGCCTCGGACAGCGTCAGCTCCGAGATCAGGCTGGACTTATCCTCTATATTCCGGTAGACGCCCTCCACGTCCGTCAGGAAGGCCAGCTTCTCCGCCTTCACGGCCTTGGCGATGGCGCAGGCCGCGTCGTCGGCGTTGATGTTATAGGTGTCAAAATTGTCGTCGTATCCGATGGGACAGACGATGGGAAGGAAATCCTTCTCCAGAAGATCAAAGAGCACCTTGGGATTCACCTGCTTGATATTTCCCACATATCCGATGTCCTGGCCGCCGGACAGCTTCTTCTCCACATTCAGGAGGCCGCCGTCCTTGCCGCTTATGCCCACGGCCCTGACTCCCAGCTTCTGCACCATCTGCACCAGGCTCTTATTGACCCGGTTCAAGACCATCTCCGCGATCTCCATGGTGGGCCCGTCGGTGACCCGCAGCCCGTTGATGAAATGGGGCTCCATCCCCACCTTTTTCACCCAGCCGCTGATCTCCTTGCCTCCGCCATGGACGATGATGGGCTTAAAGCCCACCAGCTTCAAGAGCACCACATCCTTGACCACGTTCTGCTTCAGCTCTTCGTCCACCATGGCGCTCCCGCCGTATTTCACCACGATGATCTTCCTGTTGAACCTCTGGATATAAGGGAGAGCCTCTATGAGCACCTCCGCTTTATGCATGATCTGCGCATCCATCTCCATAAATCTGCCTTCCTTTCCGCCGCAGGATCTTCTTTTACAGGAAGAACTTGGAGAGGTAGCCCCACACGAAGATGAACAGTACGATGAGGGGCAGGATAAAGGTCACATAAAACCGGACCCACTTGGGGAACTTAAGCCCCTTTCCCGTATTGGCCTCCTCCGTGAAATTCTTCCAGCCCCAGCCGTATCTGGTGACGCAGAACAGCAGATACACCAGGCTCCCCAGAGGCAGCAGGTTGTTGCTGACGATGAAATCCTCCAGATCCATGACCGTGCTTCCGGGGCCCAGGGGAGCAAAGCCGCTCCACACATTGAAGCCCAGCACGCAGGGCAGGGACAGGACGATGACCGCCGCCATATTGACCAGGACCGCTTTCTTCCGGCTGCAGCCGGTCAGATCCACGGCAAACGATATGATATTTTCAAAAACCGCGATCACGGTGGACACCGCCGCGAAAAACATAAATACAAAGAACAAGGTGCCCCAGACCCGTCCGAACGCCATGGAATTGAACACATTGGGAAGGGTCACGAAGATCAGGCTGGGACCCTCGCCTGGATTTACCCCATAGGCGAAGCAGGCCGGGAAGATGATGAGGCCGGCGATCAGGGCCACCGAAGTGTCCAGGGCCATGATGCTGACGGCCTCGCCTGTCAGCCTGCGCTCCTTGTTGATATAGCTTCCGAATATGGCGATGGCTCCGATGCCTAAGCTCAGGGTGAAGAAGGACTGGCCCATGGCCGCGTAGAGCACCTCGAAGATCCCGTTTTCCGCCACCTTTCCGAAATCCGGCAGCAGATAGAACCGGAGGCCTTCCGCCCCGCCCTCCAGGGTGATGGAGTGGACGGCCAGGATCAGCATCATCACAAAGAGGCTCAGCATCATCCACTTGGTGATCCGCTCCACGCCCTTCTGCAGGCCCATGGCGCAGATTCCGAAGCACAGCACCACCACGACCACCATCAGGACCGCCATGATCCCCGGGTTCGCCGTCATCTCCCCGAAGGCCGCCTCCACCTGGGCCGTATCCATCCCGGCAAAGCCGCCGGAAGCCATCCGGATCATATAATAGATCATCCATCCGGCGATGGTGGTATAGAACATCATCAGGAGATAATTTCCCGCCATGGCGCCCCATTTGTACCAGTGCCACTTGGCGCCCTCGGGCTCCAGCACGTCAAAGGACTTGGCCGCGCTCTTCTGGCTGGCCCTTCCCACCGCCAGCTCCGCCACCATGATGGGCAGGCCCAGGATCAGCAGGAAAAAGATATAGATCAGTACAAAGGCCGCCCCGCCGTACTGGCCGGTGATATACGGAAAACGCCATACATTTCCCAGGCCGATGGCGCATCCTGCCGCGATCAGGATGAAGCCCAGGCGGGAAGAAAACTTTTCTCTCTTCATACTCATGATACCCCTTTTCTCTTAAATGCTAGGGCCAGTATAGCATAGAGACCAGGGAATGTCCATTAAGAACGGTAATCGGCGTTGATCTTCACATAGTCATACGTCAGGTCGCAGCCCCAGGCTGTGGCGGAGGCTTCTCCCGCCTTCATATCCGCGATGGCGGTGACGGCCTCCTCTGAGAGGATCCTGGCCGCCTCTTCCTCGCTGTAACCGGTGGAGACCCCGTTTTCCACGATCTTCAGCTTCCCGGCGCTGCTCTCGAACCAGATGTCCACCTGCTCCGGATCGAAGGAGACTCCGCAGTAGCCCAGGGCGCAGAGGATCCTCCCCCAGTTGGCGTCGTGGCCGAACACCGCCGCCTTGGTAAGGCTGGAGGTGACCACGGATTTGGCCAGGATACGGGCCTCCTCCTTGGAAGGAGCGCCCAGGACCTTCACCTCGAAGAGGCAGGTGGCCCCTTCGCCGTCTCCGGCGATCATCTTGGAAAGATCCGTCATCACCTGGTTCAGGGCTTCGCAGAATACCCGGTAATCTTCTCCCTCCCCGGTGATCTCGGGATTTTCCGCCAGTCCGTTGGCCAAGAGGAGGACGCTGTCATTGGTGGAGGTGTCTCCGTCCACGGAGATCATATTGAAGGTATCCGTCACGTCCGCGCTGAGAGCCTTCTGGAGCAGCTCCTGGGAAATGGCCGCGTCCGTCACCACGAAGCAGAGCATGGTGGCCATATTGGGATGGATCATGCCGGAGCCCTTGCACATACCGGCCATGGTGACCGTCTTTCCTCCCAGCGTGAATTCCACCGCCGTCTCCTTCGGCTTCGTGTCCGTCGTCATGATGGCCTCCGCCGCCAGACGGGCGTCCTCCCGGCCGCTTCCCAGGGCAGGCGCCAGCATGGAGATGCCTTTCCGGATGGTGTCCATGGGAAGCTGGGCGCCGATGACGCCTGTGGAGGCCACCAGCACATGCTCCCCGGGGATCCCCAGCGCTTCCCCGGCCGCCTTGGCCATATCCATGCAGGATCCGTACCCTTCCGCTCCGGTGCAGGCGTTGGCCACTCCGCTGTTTACCACCACGGCCTGGGCCGTCTTTCCCTGATGCACCACCTGGGAATCCCACTTCACGGGAGCCGCCTTGACCACATTGGTGGTGAAGACCCCCGCCGCCTGACAGGGGACCTGGCTGTAGATCATGGCCATATCCTTCTTCCCGCCCTTTTTGATGCCGGCATAGAGACCGGAAGCCAGAAAGCCTTTGGGCGCCGTCACGCCGCCTTCTATCTTTTTCATTTCCTTTTCCTCCCTTTTCTCAGGGGAACATGGGCGCCTGGGTAAGGCCCGTATTCTCCGCAAGTCCAAACATCAGGTTCATATTCTGCACCGCCTGTCCGGCAGCCCCCTTCACCAGGTTGTCCAGGGCGCCGATGGCGATGATCCTCCCCGTCCGCGGATCCAGCTTAAAGCCGATGTCCACGAAATTACTGCCCTCGACCCACCTGGTCTCCGGATATACGCCTTCCGGCAGCAGGCGGATAAAGTATTCTCCACCGTAATATTTCTCATAGGCGGCCCGCACTTCCTCATAGGATACCTTTTCCGTCAGGGAGGCGTAGGCCGTCGCCAGAATCCCCCTGTTCATGGGCACCAGATGGGGCGTGAAGTTCAGAAGGACTTCATGGCCGCAGGCATATCCCAGCTGCTCCTCGATCTCCGGCGTATGGCGGTGAGAAGCCACTCCGTAGGCCTTGATGCTTTCGTTGACCTCGCAGAACAGATTGGGCACCTTGGCGCCCCGCCCTGCTCCGGAGGTGCCGGATTTGGCGTCGATGATGATGGTGGAGGTATCCACCAGCCCTTCCTTCACCAGCGGATATAAGGTCAGGATGGAGCAGGTGGTGTAGCAGCCGGGATTGGCCACCAGCCTGGCTCTCTTCACATCCTCCCGGTTGATCTCGCACAGGCCGTAGACCGCCTCCGGCAGATACTGGGGACTTTTGTGCTCCAGCCCGTACCACTTTTCATAGACCTTCACATCCTTGATCCGGAAGTCCGCGCTCAGATCCACGATCCTTACCTTCTCCAGGATCCCGTCGTTCACCAGGGAGGCGCAGAGGCCCTGAGGCGTGGCCGTGAAGATCACATCGGCTTCCTGCGCCAGCTCTTCCATATTGTCATCCAGGCATTTCGCATCCACGAACCGGAACATATTCCTATATATAGATGCATATTCCTCTCCCACATAGCTCCTGGAGCCGTACCAGACGATGGAGACTTCCGGATGGCCCAGAAGCAGCCTTGCCAGCTCTGCTCCGGCGTATCCGGTGGAGCCGATGATTCCCGCTTTGATCATTTCTTTTCATCCTTTCTGTATCCGGCAGGGCCGCGCCCTCCGGGAACGTTTCATAATTATACATTATATGCGCATAATATGCAAGTCATTTTTAAAACTAAAATTTAGGGTTGCATTTTTTTGAAATATGTTGTATATTTATTCCTGCAATGCTTCAGAAAACACTTGCGGCGGCCAATGGCGCCGCCCTTTGGAAAGCTGATCAAGGAGGATAAATATTATGAAAGAAAAAGTCATTCTTGCCTATTCCGGCGGCCTGGACACTTCTGTGCTGATCCCCTGGCTCAAGGAAAACTATGATTACGATGTGGTCTGCGCCTGTATCGACGTCGGACAGGGCAACGAGCTGGACGGCCTGGAGGAGAGGGCTCTTTCCACCGGCGCTTCCAAGCTGTATATCGAGCATGTCGTAGACGAATTCTGTGATGAATACATCCTGCCCTGCGTCAAGGCCGGAGCCGTTTACGAGCATAAATACCTGCTGGGCACCGCCATGGCCCGTCCCCTGATCGCCAAGATCCTGGTGGACATCGCCCGCAAGGAAGGCGCTTCCGCCATCTGCCACGGCGCCACCGGCAAGGGCAACGACCAGGTGCGCTTCGAGCTGGGCATCAAGGCCCTGGCTCCCGATCTGAAGATCATCGCTCCCTGGCGGATCTGGGACATGAAGTCCCGTGAGGACGAGTTGGCCTACTGCGCAAGCCACGGCATCAACCTGCCTTTCAAGGCGGACAACAGCTACAGCCGCGACCGGAACATCTGGCACATCAGCCATGAGGGCCTGGAGCTGGAGGACCCTGCCTGCGCTCCCAACTATGACCATATGCTGGTGCTGGGCCAGACTCCGGAGAAGGCTCCCGACGAGGGCGAGACCATCTCCATCTCCTTTGAGGAGGGCAAGCCTGTAGCTCTCAACGGCAAAGCCATGAAGCTGTCCGAGATCATCACCGAGCTCAACAAGCTGGGCGGCAAGCACGGCATCGGCATCGCCGACATCGTGGAGAACCGTATGGTGGGCATGAAGTCCCGCGGCGTCTATGAGACTCCCGGCGGAACCATCCTGATGGAAGCCCATGACCAGCTGGAAGAGCTGATCCTGGACAAGGAGACCATGGCCATGAAGAAGGATGTGGGCAACAAATTCGCCGATCTGGTCTACTCAGCCAAGTGGTTCTCCCCTCTGCGGGAAGCCTGCCAGGCCTTTGTGGAGTCCACCCAGAAGTATGTGACCGGCGAGTGTAAGATGAAGCTCTACAAGGGCAACATCATCCGCCAGGGCACCACTTCTCCCTACTCCATCTACAACGAGAGCATCGCCTCCTTCACCACCGGCGATCTCTACGACCACCACGATGCGGAAGGCTTCATCAACCTCTACGGTCTTTCCACCAAAGTACGCGCCATGAAGATGGCTGAGGTGAAAAAGGACCAGAAATAAATACAGCCTCCCTGAGGCACGCAAGGCCCGCGGCTAAAAGCCGCGGGCCTTATCTGTCGCCGCCTACCGGATAAAATTCGTCCTGGTGATGGACCTCTCCGCCGGAGGCTCTATGCCGGCCTGTTTCCCGGCTTCGATGCATTTTAAGAGCCATGCCATCCGCTCCGCCAGGATCTCCATGACTTCCATTCCCTCTTCATCCTTGGGAGCGTCCTCCGCCACGGCGCCGTGCACCATGTTCCAGTACTGGGAGGAGACGATGGGCATACAGTTGATGGTCATATATTTATTCAGCTGATCCAGGGTCGCCGTGGTCCCCGCTCTCCTGGCGCAGGCCACCGCGGCCGCGGGCTTACCCCACAGCAGGCTCCCGCCCGCGTAGAAGAGCCGGTCCATAAACGCCGTCATCAGACCGGAGGCCGAAGCGTAGTGGACAGGCGTCCCGAAGATGAATCCGTCGGCCTCTTCCGCCTTCTCCAGCGCTCTGTTCACGCAGTCGTCAAAGGCGCAGCGGTTATTTCCCTTCTTCTTGCACACCCGGCAGTCCACGCAAGTAGTCTGGAGTTTGGATACGTGGAAGATCTCCGCCTCCACGCCTGCCTTTTCCAGCGTATCCGCCGCCTTCTTAAGGGCGGTATACGTCGTCCCCGCGGCATGGGGGCTTCCGTTGATCAGAAGTACTTTCATAAAAAACCCCTCCTTTTATTTATGGCCCATGGACGCCCGCTTCCTCATGCGGGAATCCAGGATCTTCTTGCGGAGCCGCAAATGCTCCGGAGTCACCTCCAAAAGCTCATCGGTGTCGATGAAATCCAGGGCCTGCTCCAGGCTCATGATGACGGGAGGCACCAGCTTTAAAGCCTCGTCGGATCCGGAAGAGCGCGTATTGGTCAGATGCTTGGTCTTGCATACGTTGACCTCGATGTCCTCCGTCTTGGGACTGGCTCCCACCACCATGCCCGCATAGACTTTCTCGCCGGGGCCGATGAAGAGCTTTCCTCTCTCCTGGGCGTTGAACAGGCCGTAGGTGACGCTCTCGCCGCTCTCAAAGGCGATCAGGGAACCCTGGCGGCGGTACTGGATGTCGCCCTTGTAAGGCGCGTATCCGTCAAAGAGCTGGTTCATGATCCCGTTTCCCTTGGTATCCGTCAGGAAATCTCCCCGGTATCCGATGAGCCCCCTGGAAGGGATGGAAAATTCCATCCTGGTATATCCGGTGCCGGAGGGAGACATTCCCTGGAGCTCGCCCTTTCTCAGGGAAAGCTTCTGGATGACCGTACCGGAAAACTCATCCGGCACGTCGATGTACACCAGCTCCATGGGCTCCAGCTTCCGGCCCACCTCGTCCTTTTTATAGATGACCTCCGCCTTGCTGACGGCGAACTCATATCCCTCCCGGCGCATGTTCTCGATCAGCACCGACAGATGGAGCTCCCCGCGTCCCGATACCTTGAACCGGTCCGCGTCCTCCGTCTCCTCCACCCGCAGGCTCACGTCCGTGTTCAGCTCCCGGAACAGCCTGTCCCGCAGATGGCGGGAGGTGACGTATTTGCCCTCCGTCCCGGCCAGGGGACTGTCATTGACCATAAAGTGCATGGCAATGGTGGGCTCGGAGATCTTCTGGAAGGGGATGGGCACCGGATTCTCCGGAGCGCACAGGGTATCGCCGATATGGAGGTCGGCAATGCCGGAAATGGCCACGATGGAACCGATCTCCGCCTTCTCCACCTCCACCTTGTCCAGCCCGTCAAACTCATAGAGACGGCTGATCTTGACTTTTTTGAATTTATCGGGATCGTGATGGTTCACCAGGGCCACCTCCTGGTTGACCCTGAGAGATCCGTTGTCCACCTTGCCTACGCCGATGCGTCCCACATATTCATTGTAGTCGATGGTGCTGATGAGCACCTGGGTGTCCGCCTCCGGATCGCCCTCCGGAGCCGGGATATGATCCAGGATCGTGTCGAACAGGGGCTTCATGTCCTTGGGCTCGTCCGTAAGCTCCCGGACCGCGTAGCCGCCCTTGGCCGATGCGTAGATGAAAGGGCAGTCCAGCTGTTCATCCGAAGCATCCAGCTCCAGCAAAAGCTCCAGGACTTCATCCACCACTTCCTCCGGCCTGGCTTCCGGACGGTCGATCTTATTGATGCAGACCACCACCGCCAGATCCAGGTCCAGGGCTTTCTGCAGCACGAACTTGGTCTGAGGCATGGGACCCTCGAAGGCATCCACCACCAGGATCACGCCGTTGACCATCTTGAGGACCCGCTCCACCTCGCCGCCGAAATCCGCGTGGCCGGGGGTGTCGATGATGTTGATCTTGGTATCTTTATAGGTGACGGCCGTATTCTTGGAAAGGATCGTGATCCCCCGTTCTCGCTCGATGGCATTGGAGTCCATGACCCTCTCCACCACCTCCTGGTTTTCCCGGAATACGCCGCTCTGCTTCAGGAGCTCGTCCACCAGGGTCGTCTTTCCATGGTCTACATGGGCAATGATCGCCACATTCCTGACATCTTCTCTTTTTATCTTCATGATCCGCCTACTTTCTTTCTATGGTGCCGGAAAAGGCTGCAAAAAGCCTGTTTTCCCATATACTTCCGCACATTTCCTTATATTAACACAGGGAAGCGCCTGTTGTAAAGAAAGAATTTCCCCGCAGGAGAGGTCCCTTCCCACAGGCCCGGGGCCGGACGGAAAGGACGCCTGACCTGCGAAAGACCTGTACGGCAAAAAAGTTGTTTTCCATGAAGCAGGGAAGACCGGCCCCAGAGGGCCGGCCCGTTCTACTTCTCTTTGATATGCACATCCAACTGTCCGTAGGGGATCTGAATCCCCGCTGCGTCATAGGCTTCCTTGATGGCTTCCGTCATGTTCCATTTGCATTTCCAGTAGTGCTCCGTCTTCACCCAGCAGCGGAATCCCACCAAAACGGCGCTGTCCGCCAGCTCAGAGACATAGGCGAAGTGATCCTCTTCCTTCAAGATGTAGGGATCCTCCTCCATGAGCCGCAGGAGGATCTCCTTGGCTTTCTTCAGATCCGACTCGTAGGAAACGCCCACCTTCAGATCCAGCTGGCGCTTCTCCTGGGCCGTCACATTGGTCATGCTGCTGTTGGCCAGGCTCCCGTTTGGCACGGTGATCACCCGGTTGTCCATGGTCACCAGCTCCGTATAGACCAGGCCGATGCTCCGCACCGTCCCCTCGTTCTTATGAGTGTCCTCGATGATATAATCCCCCACTTTGAAAGGCTTCATCACCAGGATCAGAAGGCCTCCCGCGAAATTGGCCAGGCTCCCCTGGAGGGCAAGGCCCAGAGCCACCGTCACGGAGCTGGCCACTGTGGCGAAGGCCGTCGGCTGGACTCCCGCCACGCCCAGGATCAGGATCGCCAGCAGGATGTAGCCCAGGGCCTGCAGCAGATATTTGACAAATTTCCGCACCGTGATCTCGGTCCCGGCCCGCTCCATGGAGCGGGATGCCAGCTTCACCACTACTTTGATGATCTTCCTTCCGATGAAGAACAGGATCAGGGCCGTCAGGACTTTGATGCCGAACACGGCGGCATTGGACGGAAGGGAGCCTATGAAGCGCTCCAGCTGGCTGCTGTAAGTATCGGTCACCTGTTCCACGGCGCCGGCCACATCGGCGGCGGTCTCTTCTGTTCCTAATATCATCATTCTTCCATCATCGCTTTCTTAACCTTGGACACTCCTGCCGTCTTCCCCTTGGATTTCTGGGACTTGGGCTTTTTCCTGGCCGCGGCGTTTCCCTTTACCTGCTCCAGCACGGGGATATACTGAAAAACATGGATCCCCAGAGGCGCCACCTTGATGGTGATGGAGTCCTCCCGCTCGTCGCACTCTGCCTTCTTGGACTGCTTCACTCTGGAATTGACATACCCGCTCCCGCCGAACTGCGCGGCGTCGCTGCACAGCACTTCTTTATATTTCCCCTGGAAAGGCACGCCCACCTGGTACGCCTCATGGGCCACCGGCACAAAGTTGCAGATCACAAGGAGGGTCTCCTCCTCTTTCTTGCTCTTTCTTAAGAATACGGCGATGTTTTCCTCGGAATTGGTGCAGTCGATCCACTCAAAGCCCTCCGGGTCATCGTCCAGGGCCCACGCGGCCGGATGGGACAGATAGAACCGGTTCAAAGCCTTCACATAATCCTGCAGATGCTTATGGATGTCGTAATCCAGCAGATACCACTGGAGCCCCTCTTTTTCGTTCCACTCATCCATCTGGCCGAACTCCTGTCCCATGAACAAAAGCTTCCTGCCGGGATGGAACATCATGAAGCCGTAGGCGGCCCTCAGATTGGCAAATTTCAGTTCAAACGTATCTCCCGGCATCTTGCCCACCATGGATCCTTTTCCATGGACCACCTCATCGTGGGAGAGCACCAGGATGAACCGCTCGCTGTAGGCGTAGATCATGCTGAAGGTCATCTCCCCGTAGTGGTAAGTCCTGTACAGGGGATCGCACTGCATATATCCCAGGAAATCGTTCATCCAGCCCATATTCCACTTGAAGTCAAAGCCCACGGCCCCATCGTCCACATCGCCGGTGATCCTGGGCCACGCCGTGGACTCCTCCGCGATCAGAAGGGACGGGATCTTCTTTTTCTTAAAGATGGAATTCAGATGCTTTAAAAGCTCCAGAGCCTCCAGATTTTCGTTTCCGCCGTAGATATTGGGGATCCATTCCCCATCGTTCTTCCCGTAGTCCAGATACAGCATGGAGGCCACCGCATCCATGCGGATCCCGTCCGCGTGGTACTCCTTCGCCCAGTAGAGGGCGTTGGCGATGAGGAAATTGGAGACCTGGGGCCGTCCGTAATTGAAGATCAGGGTGCCCCAATGAGGGTGCGCTCCCCGCCTGGGATCCTTATGCTCATAGAGGCCCGTCCCGTCAAAATCCGCCAGGCCGAAGGAATCCCTGGGAAAGTGGGCCGGAACCCAGTCCAGGATCACGCCGATGCCTTCCTGGTGCATGGTGTCCATGAAAAACCGGAAATCATCGGGAGTACCGTACCTGCTGGTGGGGGCGTAGTAGCCGGTCACCTGATAGCCCCAGGACTCATCCAGAGGATGCTCCATCACCGGCATGAGCTCCACATGGGTATATCCCATTTCCTTTGCGTACGCCGCCAGGGCCGGAGCGATCTCCCGGTAGTTGTAAAATCCTTCCCGCTCCTCCGTCTCCTCCGGATGCTTCCAGGAGCCCAGGTGGACCTCATAGATGTTCATGGGGCCCGACGTCAGGGTCTTGTCCCGGACGGCCTTCTTCTTCGCCTCCATCCAAGCTCCGTCTCCCCACTCATAGCGGCCCAGGTCGTAGACGATGGACGCCGTGGCAGGCCGCAGCTCCGCGTGGAAGGCGTACGGATCCGCCTTCAGGGCCGGATCTCCGCCCTTGAACTTGATCTCATACTTATAGATGGTCCCCTGGGAAAGGCCGGGGATGAACAGCTCATAGATGCCGGAATCCCCCAGACGCTTCATCTGATGGCGCCTGCCGTCCCACAGATTGAAATCTCCCACCACGCTGACCCGCATGGCGTTGGGCGCCCAGACGGAAAAGGCGACTCCCTCCGTACCGTTTAAGACCATGGGATGCGCACCCATCTTCTCATAGATCTCATAGTGGATGCCGGCGGCGAACCGCTTCAGGTCCGACTCCTCATAAATGGACGGGAACCGGTAAGGATCCTCCAGCTCCTGGAGTTCTCCATTGTCCCAGACCACCTCATACCGGTAGGAAGCCAGTTTTTTCCCCGGCACCAGGACCGCGAAGAAGCCTGCTTCATCGGCCAGCTCCATGGGATACCGCTTTCCCTGCCACAGGACGGATACCTTCTCCGCCGTGGGCAGGAACGTCTGTATCAAGATGCCCTCGTCCGTCAGATGAGGCCCCAAAAGCTCCTCCGGATTCTGACATTCGGAATACACCACCGCCTCGATCTGAGGCCAGTCCATCAGATTATACAATGTTTCGTCCATGCTCACTCCTCCTGTTCCACCTTCACACAGTCACCCGAGAGCTTCGCCTCGCACAGCAGCCGGCCGGCCTCCCAGACGGCTCTGGAAGGATCCTCCCCGGCGCAGTAAAATCCCCCAATGCTGGCCGAGATCCGGAGGAAGGGATGGTCCGGCAGGGAAATCCCTGCCACCGCCTCCCGTATATCCTCCAGCCTGTCCCGGAGACGCTCCCTGGGAATGCTGCAAAAAATGATCAAAAATTCATCTCCGCCATAGCGGACCACCGCATCGATGTCCCGGACGCAGGCCAGGAGCACGTCGGCCACTTCATGGAGCACCTGGTCTCCCACCGCGAACCCGTAGCTGCGGTTGATGCTCCCGAATCCGTCCACATCCAGGATCCCCACTGCCTCGTACTCCAGATCCTTAAGCTGCTCCTCGTAGTACCTCCTGTTGTAGATCCTGGTCACCGAATCCAGATAAAAGCTTTCATCCTGGGACCCGGCCTCTGCCTGTCCGGAAAAAGCCCCGCTCCCGCCGGGAGCGGAAACCGCCTCCACAGTGAGAGGCTCTCCCTCCACTTCCACATAGGCGCCTGTCACATAGTATATCTCGCCGGAGGCCGGTTCAAACCGGCTCACCCGTCTTTTCTCCCGTAACACTTCCATGCAGATGCAGCCTGCGCAGCCCTGTTCCCGCTCCCACAGCTTCCTGCAGCGGCACGGGCGCCTGCTCACCTCTCCATCTGCTCCGAAGGACAGCTCGGCGGCATGGGCCGCATCCACCAGCCGGACTCTGTCAAACATGATTTCCAGTTGCTTCATAAATTGTGCCGCTTCGGATCTTGTCATGGAAATTTCCTCTTTTTGTCTGAGTATTTATTCTGTTTCTAGTATACTTTTTTTACGATAGAAAAACAACTTTTTTTTGGGCTTGCATTTTTTTCTGTTTTCCGCTATACTAATTGAGGACGGAGACATAGCTCAGCTGGGAGAGCGTCTGCTTGACGTGTAGAAGGTCGCAGGTTCGAGCCCTGTTGTCTCCATCATGAAAGAGGATCCTGCTTGGGGCACCCGCCGTAAGGAAGGTGCCCCAAGGTCGCTCTTGTAATTGAATTAAATATTGATTGTTTTGGACGGTGTAGCCATTGGTTACGCCGTCTTTGCTTTGTT
>CAJFUL010000009.1 GCA_904420245.1 Candidatus Paralachnospira avium | reverse complement strand
GGTCCGCATAGATAGAAGCTTTCAACTTTTTAAAAGGGGCACCGATCCTGGAATGTAATTCATTCAAAAGAGCGGTCTGGAAAGAATCCCGCAGGAGTTTGTAGTTGAAGTGTTTTTTGTGACGCCAGCGGAGAGAAGTTCCAACACCGCCTTCGGAAAGGAGACAATGGATATGAGGATTCCATTTCAGATCCCTGCCAAAGGTATGGAGGACACAGATAAAACCGGGAGTAAAGCGTTCGGACCGGTTGTCTTTATGGAACATACGGGTGACAACACGGTTAACGGCGGAGAAAAGGCAGTTTAAAAGAGAACGGTCCGATAAGAAGAGAGGGCGAAGTTCACTGGCGATGGTAAATACACAGTGGCGATGCGGGACGCGGATGATCTTAAAAGACATGGAGGTGGTCCTGTCGATGGAATACATATTGCCGCAGGAAGGACAAAAGCGGGAGTGACAGCGGAAGGGAACAAATTTAAAGCCGCCGCAGGAAGGGCAGGCATACATGGCGCCGCCGAAAGAGGGATCCCCGCAATGGATCATTTTTTCTACATTTTCGATGACAGAGCTGCGAGGGTGTTGGATATAGATCATTTCTTCAAAATGGTCTTTAAAAATCTTCTGTAAAATGTTCATAAGACTATTATGAAGAAAGAAGGCAGAAAAAGAAACCCCTGATCCCCTCAAGATTGAGGGGCAGGGGAGTTGAAGTGTCGAAGACACTTTTTTACTCTATCGAAAACTTCGTTTCCAAAGAGCAAAGACACTCCATGGGACCTGGCTCCGGCGCTTTTCTTTTCATCCGGAGCATGGGCGCCGCTTGCGTCATTCACTGTGGTAAGGTATACTGAAAAAGTATATGACTTAAGTATAGGAGGAGCTCACATGGCGGGTGAGGCACAGACCGGGGTCCTTTGGAAGGGGCTCACGGAGGAACAGGTGCGGGAGCGGAGGGAAAGAGGTCTTTCCAACGTGCCGGTGGAAGCACCGTCCAAAAGTACGGGACAGATCATAGCGGGCAATCTGTTTACGTTTTTTAATCTTGTATTTGTGGTCCTGGCATTCTGTCTGGTGCTGGTCCATCGTTATAAGCAGATGCTGTTTCTGATCGCGGTGGTTGTCAACGCGGTGATCGGCATCGTCCAGCAGCTCCGTTCCAAAAGAGTTGTGGACAGGCTCTCTTTCCTGGCGGCGGCCAGGTATCCGGTGATGAGGGACGGCAGGGAACTCCAGTGCCATTCGGATGAGCTGGTGCAGGACGACGTGGTGGTGTTCCAGGCCGGAGCTCAGGTGCCGGCGGATGCGGTGGTGCTTTCGGGAGAAGTGCGGGCAGGTGAGGCGCTGCTGACCGGAGAGCCGGACGCGGTATATAAGCAGGCCGGGTCGGAGCTGATGTCCGGCAGCTTTATCCTGTCGGGGAAGTGTTTCGCGAGACTGACCAGGGTGGGAGCCGCGTCCTACGCGGCGGGATTGACGGTGGAGGCCAGAAAGAAGGGCGTGGGGAAGAAGTCGGAGATGGTGGAGTCTCTGGACAGGCTGCTCCATGTGATCGCGGTGCTTTTGGTGCCCTTCGGGCTGATCCTGTTCTGGAAGCAGCACTGGATCATGGGGCTGGATATTCCCGATGCCACGGTGGCGGTGATCGCCGCCCTGGTGGGGATGATACCGGAGGGACTTTATCTTCTGACCAGCGTGGCCCTGGCCCTGGGCGCCATGCGTCTGGCCCAGAGGGGGACCGTCGTCCATGAGATGAGCTGCATCGAGACTCTGGCCCGCGTGGACGTGCTCTGCGTGGATAAGACCGGCACCATCACGGAGCCTTTTATGAAGGTATCGGATGTGATCTGCCTGGATGAGAGCCGCTACGGAAAGGATTTTGCCGAGGAACTGTTAAGCGCCTATTATGCGGCCATGGAGGCGGACAATGAGACGGCCATGGCCATCCGGCGCCGGTACGGGCAGGCGGCAGGCTGGGAGGTCCTGAGGACGATCCCCTTCCAGTCGTCGGCCAAGTGGAGCGCCGTGGTCTTTAAGGAGCAGGGCACCTATGTGGCGGGGGCGCCGGAAGTACTCCTCAGGGGAACGCATCCGGATGTGATGGAACAGGTCCAGGCCCATCTGGACCGGGGAGAGCGGGTGATCCTGGCGGCGGCCTGCCGCAGGGAGCCCCAGGAGGGAAAACCTCTGACGGAAGAAGTGGAGCCGGTGGCCATGGTGGTCATCGCCAACAATATCCGGGAGAAGGCGGCGGAGACCTTCCGGTACTTTGAGGAGCAGGGAGTGGCGGTCAAAGTCATATCCGGCGACAGTCCGGCCACGGTGGCCAGGATCGCGGGGCAGGCCGGGATCCGGGACGCGGAGGCCTTTGTGGATGCCAGGACCCTGGAGACGGAAGAAGAGCTGTTCCGGGCGGCGGAAGAGTATACAGTATTCGGCCGGGTGACCCCGGAGCAGAAACGGGATCTGGTCAGGGCCATGAAGGGACATGGCCATACGGTGGCCATGACGGGAGACGGGGTCAACGATGTGCTGGCCTTAAAGGATGCGGACTGCGGCATCGCCATGGCATCCGGGAGCGACGCCGCCTGCCACGCGGCCCACCTGGTGCTGATGGATTCGGACTTTTCCGCCATGCCCAGGGTGGTGGCGGAGGGGCGGAGAGTCATCAACAACATCGAGAGAGCGGCGGCCCTGTTCCTGGTGAAGAATATTTTTTCCTTTTTCCTGACGGTGCTGCTTTTGTTCGCGCCGCTCCCCTATCCGCTGACGCCGATCCAGCTGACCATGATCAGCGCCTTTACCATCGGGATCCCTTCGTTTTTTCTGGCGCTGGAGCCCAACGAAAGCCTTATCCGGGGAAGGTTTATGTATAACGTGCTGTCCAAGGCGTTTCCGGGAGGGCTTACCAATATGGCGGCGGTGCTGGCAGTCTCCATCGTCTGCACGGTGTTCCGGTATCCCACGGAGGTCATGAACACCATGGCGGGCATCACGGTGGGATTTGTGGGGATCCTGGTGCTGGCCCAGGTCTGCATGCCCTTTGACAAAAAGAGGCTGGCCATCTGGGTGCTCATGGCGGCGGGCATGGCGGCCAATATCCTGTTTTTGGGAGAGCTATACTCTCTGGTGCCTTTGAACGGTTTCCAGACATTGACGCTGGCCGTCATCATGGGAGCTTCTTATCCCTTCCTGCTGCTGATGCTGAAGACGGTCCCGGCAGCGGCCGGTTTCTGGGAGAAAAGAAGGGAGAAAAGGGCGGGGAGCTTGTGATTTTTCCCGGTTTGTGATAAGCTGAAACAGGTGGAGGTGATAATATGGATGCGTATGGGACCTTTGATCATATCCTGGTGAAGCTGTTCCACGATATCATGGATATTGAGCAGAAAGCGATCATCACAGAGCCTTTCAAGGACATTACCAATAATGATATGCATATCATCGCCGCCATCGGTATGGGGACTCCCAAGAATATGTCATCCATCGCCAAGCAGCTCCGGGTGACCACCGGGACTCTCACCATTTCCATGAACAGCCTGGTGAAGAAGGGGTATGTGAAGCGGGAGAGGAGCGAGCAGGACAGGAGAGTGGTCTATATCATGCTGACGGCCAAGGGAAAGCTGGCTTATAAGCAGCATGAGAATTTCCACAAGCAGATGACGGAGGCTCTGGTAAAGGGACTTACTCCGGAGGACACAGAGCTTCTGGTGCGGGCATTGACCAATCTGAAGGATTTTTTTGAGAATTACAGAGAGAAGCAGGAACATTGAGAGATGAGCCTGCCGCCGGGAAGAAAAGGCCCGGCGGCAGGTTTTTTGGTTTCTTTAAAACCTCAGGCTCAGTATTTGAAGACTGCGGCGCCGTATGGCGGCAGAGGGTAGGCGAAGGAGTACTTGCGGCCGTCGCAGGGCTTCTTCTGGGAGAGGAACACCTTCTGGTCCTTTTTGTCCAGAAGACCGTTCTCATTGTCCAGGAGCAGGGTATACTTGCCCTTTTTGGGAACGCCCACCCGGTAATCAGACCGCTCCATGGGCGTGAAATTGCAGATAAACAGCAGATTGTTGCGGCCGGTGGGGCTTTTGCGGACGAAGCTGAAGATGCTCCTGTCGGCGTCGTCGCAGTTGATCCATTCAAAACCGCTCCAGTCGTAATCCTTGCCGTAGAAAGCGGGGTATTTCCTGTATAAGTGGAGCAGGTCCCTGTAATAGTTCTGAAGATCCTTGTGGAGAGGCTCCTTCAACAGGAACCAGTCCAGCTCTCGCTCCTCGCTCCATTCCCGCAGCTGGCCGAATTCCTGGCCCATGAACAGGAGCTTTTTGCCGGGGTGTCCCATCATGAACGTATAGCCCACCTTCAGATTGGCGAACTTGTCCGCCGGATAGCCGGGCATCTTTTCCAGCATGGAGCACTTCAGGTGGACCACTTCATCATGGGAAAGCACCAGGATGAAGTTTTCGCTGCAGGCGTAAGTCATCCCGAAGGTCATCTTTCCGTGGTTGAACTTCCGGAAATACGGATCCAGCTTCATGTATTCCAGGAAGTCGTGCATCCAGCCCATATTCCACTTGAAGGTGAAGCCCAGGCCGTCGTATTCCGGCGGTTCCGTGACCTTGGGCCAGGCGGTGGATTCCTCGGCGATGACCATGCTGCCGGGGTTGCGCCGCTTCATGATGCTGTTGAGATGCTTGAAAAATTCAATGGCCTCCAGGTTTTCATTGCCGCCGTAGATGTTGGGGACCCATTGGCCGTCCTGTTTGCCGTAATCCAGATAGAGCATGGAGGCCACCGCATCCACCCGCAGGCCGTCCACATGGAATTTTTCCACCCAGTAGAGGGCGTTGGCGATCAGGAAATTGGAGACTTCATGCTTGCTGTAGTCAAAGATCTTGGTCCCCCAGTCGGGATGTTCGCCCTTGCGCTTATCGGCGTATTCATAGAGAGGCTCTCCGTCAAAATCCGCCAGTCCGTGGGCGTCTCTGGGAAAGTGGGCGGGGACCCAGTCCAGGATGACCCCGATGCCCTTCCTGTGCATATAATCGATGAAATACCGGAAATCGTCCGGCGTGCCGTACCGGGAAGTGGGAGCGTAGTAGCCGGTCACCTGATACCCCCAGGAACCGTCATAGGGATGCTCCAGGAGCCCCATGATCTCCACATGGGTGTAGCCCATGTCTTTTATGTAGGCAGCCAGTTCCCTGGCCAGTTCCCTGTAGGAGAGGAACTCCTCGCCCTTCCGGCGCCAGGAGCCCAGATGGACCTCATAGATGGACAGAGGGCCCAGAGTGGGAAGGCTGTCTTTCCGCTTGTCCATCCATTTATTGTCTTTCCACTGGAAGGAAGAGGCAGGAGCGATCCGCGAGGCCGTGCCCGGACGCAGCTCCGCCCAGGAGGCGTAGGGATCCGCCTTATAGATGCGGTCTCCGGCCTTTGTGGTAATGACATACTTGTAGAGATCTCCCGGCTTGGCTTTGGACGTAAAGACTTCAAAGATGCCGGAAGTGCCCACGGGAGACATGGAAATGCCCGTTTCCGCCCAGCCGTTAAAATCCCCCGTCACGGAGACGGCTTCCGCATGGGGCGCCCAGACGGCGAAATAGATCCCCTTTTTCCCGCGGCGGGATACTGGATGAGCCCCAAGCTTTTCATAGATCTCATAGTGGGTGCCTTCTCCGAACAGATAACAGTCCGTATCGGTGATGATGCCTGTTGTTTTCCCCATATGATCACCCCTCAATCTTTAATATTCTGCTCTGGCAGCCGTCCAGAAGAAGCTCCAGGCGGCCGTTTTCCAGAGGGATCTCCTCTCCGGCCAGCAGGTCAAGGGCACGGTTCCCGCCTGTGGGAACGGAGAAGGAGAAGGGAGCTTCGTCGATATTGTGCAGGACCGCGATGCGCTCATCTCCGAGCGTACGGGAATACGCGTACTGGCGGTTGGTCAGAAAAAGCTCTTCATAGGAGCCTGTACAGAGCGCCGGATGTTCCCGGTGGATATGAGCCAGCCTAGCCACGAACCGGGAGAGCTCTCCCTCCAGGGAAGGAAACTGGTCCGGCGAGATGGCAGGCCGCAGCATCTCGTCGCAGGTGCTGGTCCTGGCTCCCTCGATGCCCCACTCGGAACCGTAGTAGACGGAAGGGATGCCGGGGAGTGTGAAGAGCATGGCGAAGACCGTAAAGATATGGCGCTTATTGCGCAGCTTGCTCATGATGCGGTCCTCATCATGATTGTCCACGAAGGTATAGAGGTTCAGGTCTCTGTATATGCCGCCGTTTTGGTCCGACTGGCGCCTTATGGTGTGGGCGATCTCAAAGCAGTTATAGTCGTTGTGGCCGGAATAGAGGCCTTTGTGGAGCTCGTAATTGGTCACGGAATGGAGCATGGAGGCGTTGGCCCAGCGGTTGTAGTCTCCATGGATCACTTCGCCCATGAGCCAGAAACCGGCCTTCAGGCCGTCGCAGTGGCATCGCAGGGCCTTCATGAAGTCAAAATCCAGGACATTGGCGCAGTCCAGGCGGATCCCGTCGATGTCAAACTCCCGGATCCAGAAGGAGACGGTGTCCAGGAGGTAGTCCCGGACAGCCGGGTTCTGCAGGTTCAGGACAGGAAGCTCCAGGTGTCCCTGCCAGGCTTCATAGCAGAAGGGATCGCCCAGAGGGCTGTTCTGCCAAAATCCCACATTCCTGTACCAGTCCTTATATGGAGAGGCCTCCCGGTTTTCCTGAATATCCCGGAAGGCGAAAAATTCCCGTCCTGTATGGTTGAATACGCCGTCCACCACCACATGGACAGAGGCTTTATGACAGAGCTCCACGAATCTGCGAAAGTCCTCATTGCTGCCCAGGCGCCTGTCGATGAGACGCAGATCCCGCGTATCGTAGCCGTGCTTCGTGGATTCAAACAGAGGACCGATATAAATGGCGGAAACCCCCAGCTCTTCCAAATGGGGGAGCCAGGCAGTAAGCTCGGCAAAACGTCCGGCGGCTTCCGTTTCATGGTTTTCTCTGGGGGCGCCGGTCATCCCCAGGGGATACATATGATAAAAAACGCTGTTGTCATACCAGGCTGACATCAAATCCCCCCAATCTATAATATCTTTTATTTTACCAACTGCCGGGGGTCAGGTCAAGACATTTTGCCTGGCGCAGGAGGAACTGGTAGCGGATGGAAGCGGCCTTCAGAGTATAGCTGTAATAGTCTATGAGGGCCGGATCCGTTACATGGTCAAAGTTGTTCTGGGCGTTGTCCATGGCTTCCATGGTCCGGCGTATATCTTCCCAAAGCTGGTCGTGTTTCATGGCATGATCTCCTTTCTTTTCCAAGTATGGGAAAATTTCCGGAAAATTATGCTTGACAAAAAAGCGGTTTTCATGCATAATCAGAATCACCAATTCAAAAAGCCCGTTTCGGGTGTTTTTCCCAAAGATGACAAAACTGAACAGGGAATGGAGGATGCCGGTGATATGGCAGTTTTTTGTGATCTGCATGACGGCGGCCGTGACGGATATTTTATGGCGCAGAGTGCCAAATGTCTGGCTGGCAGCCTGGTTTTTGACAGGCCTTCTTTTGGCGGGACTCTGTCCGCGGGAGATCCCGCTGGACCGGGCAGGAGCAGAGTTTTTTGCGGCCGGGGGATCTTCCGGCCGGTCTGTCCTTCCCGGGCCGCCCTTTCAGGCGGCGGCGTATCTGTCCCGGGCGGCGGCCGCCGCGGTCCTTTTGTATCCGGCCTGGCGGCTGGGGATGACGGGAGCGGGCGATGTGAAGCTGTGCGGCCTCATGGCGGCATGGATGGGATTTCCGGCCTTTATCCGCTGCTTTGTCTGGGCCCTGTTTTTGGGCGGGGCAGTATCCTTTCTGAAGATGATCTGCTGTCATAGTCTTTTGGAACGCTTTTCTTATTTTCTTGCCTGGTTCAGGCACTGTATTTCCCAGAAAAAATGGATCTCCTACAGCCGGGGACGGGCGTGGGGCAGACGTGAGACCATTCCTTTTTCGGCGGCGCTGCTGGGCGGCTTTCTCCTGTGGCTGTGGGTATGAGGAGGAATCATATGGACAGATGGAGGCTGGGTCTTTGGGACCGGGATGCCGGTTATGTCAGGAGTCTGGGACGCTACATCCGGGAGCGGGCCGGGGAGAGGCTGGAGGTCAGGGTGTTTACCAGTGAGGACGCTCTGCGGATGTGTCTGGATGAAGGCGGCCTGGAAGGAGTGCTGGCGGGAGACGCGGTACTGTCTGTCTGCCGGGAGTACCCCGGCCTGTGGACAGCCCTCCTGGCGGAGCGGGAGGAGGAAGTCTCCGAAGAGGCGTTTCCCGTCATCGGGAAGTACCAGTCCGCCGAGCAGATCTGGCGAAGGATCCTGGAGACGGGAGGAGCCGGAGCGCTGCGGGTAAAGAAGGAGACGGAAAGAGAGATCCTGGGACTCTGTTCTCCTTCTCAGGGAGCGCGTCTGCTGGCGCTGGGCCTGTTCATGAGCCGTATCCTGGCGGAGGCGGGGCGGAGTCTTTTTCTTACGCTGGATGCCTTTGCCCGTATGCCGGAGGAGCTTTCGGCTCCGGAGGCGGAGGGAGAGCTTTCGGAGCTGTATTATTATTACTGCCAGGGGAAGCTGGACGGACCCAGGATCCAGACGGCCCTCGGCAGATGGGGAAGGACGGACTGGGCCGTACCGGCTGAGAGGCCGGAGGATCTCTGCGGCCGGGACCGGTCCTATGAGCCGGAGTTCTTTTTGGAGCTGGCGGAGGCCGGGGATTACCGCTATCTGGTGCTGGAACTGGGAGGAGGGCTGCCGGAGAAGGAAGCGGTCCTGTCCCAGTGCGGCAGGCTGCTGGTACCGGTTCCGCGGGAGCCGTGGGAGAGGCAGCGGACAGAGGCGCTTCTTGGATGGCTGGAGGGCCGGGGCTTTGGAGAAAGGATCGTCCGGTGCGGCTTTCCGGTTTTTGGGGAAGGAGCCGGTTTTTGCAGCCTGGAGCGGGAGTACGCGGGAGCGGCCGGAGCCCAGGTGAGGAAGCTCCTGGAGGAGCAGGGATACTTGACAGGAGGTGAGGACGGCGGAGGAAGAGATCAGAAGACGGCTTTTGTCCCGGCTGGCAGCGGAAGGCGAGACGGAAGACGAGCGGCTTTTGGAGATGATCGATGAGGAGATCGTGCGGGAGGGACGCATGAGGAAGCTCCCTCTGGATAAGAGGATTTTCCTCCGGGCTTCGCTGTTCAACAGCCTGAGGCGGCTGGACATCCTGCAGGAATTCCTGGAGGATGAGACGGTCACGGAGATCATGGTCAACGGGCCGGAGAAGATCTTTCTGGAGCGGGAGGGGAGGCTTGAGAAGAGCGGGAAGGTTTTTTCCTCCAGAGAGAAGCTGGAGGATGTGATCCAGCAAATCGTATCCAGGGTCAACAGGACCGTAAACGAGGCGAGCCCCATCGTGGACGCCAGGCTGGCAGACGGCTCCAGGGTCAATGTGGCGCTGCGGGCGGTGGCTCTGGACGGTCCGGTCATCACCATACGGAAATTCGGGAAGCAGGCCTTTTCGCTGGACAGCCTGGTCAGGCTGGGGACCTTGCCGGCGGCCCTGGCAGAGTTTTTGAAGGAGTGCGTCAGGGAACGGAAAAATATCTTCGTGTCGGGAGGGACGGGGAGCGGGAAGACTACGCTTTTAAACGCCCTGTCCGCCTGGATCCCCGGGGAGGAGAGGATCGTCACCATTGAGGACTCGGCGGAGCTTAAGCTCCAGGATCTGGAAAATCTGGTGAGGCTGGAGGCCAGGAGGCCTTCGGCGGGAGAAGAGGAGATCACGATCCGGGACCTCATCAAGACCGCGCTGCGGATGCGGCCGGACAGGATCATCGTGGGGGAGGTCCGGGACGGCGCGTGTCTGGATATGCTCCAGGCCATGAATACGGGCCATGACGGTTCTCTGTCCACAGGACACGGCAGGTCGGCCAGGGATATGCTGTCGCGGCTGGAGACCATGGCCATGATGGGAGGAGAGCTTCCTCTTCCGGCCATACGGGAGCAGATAGGAAACGCCATCGACCTGATGATCCACCTTGCCCGGGACAGGAGCGGAGTCCGGCAGGTGCGGACCGTATTGGAGGTGGACGGATATGACAGGAAAGCGGAGGACTACCGGATCCGGAGCCTCTATGAGAAGGAGGGCTGAGGCATGGCTGTACGGACTTGCCCTGGCAGGCGTGCTGGCGTATCTGTTTTACAGGAGCCTGCCGGCGTTTTTCCTCCTGCTTCCGGCAGCCTGGTATTTTTCACGGAAATACGAGGCGGGAAAGAAGCGGGAGGACCGCCGGGCGGCATCCAGGCAGCTGCGGGACGGACTGCTGGCGCTCTCGGCTTCTGTGCGGGCCGGACATTCCGGCGAGAACGCGTTTCTGGACGCAGCGAGGGAAGTGGAATTCCTCTATGGAAAAAACAGCGTTATGGCGGAAGGGTTTTACCGGGTATCCGCCAGGGTCGGGATCAATATGCCCCTTGAGAAGGCGGTGAGGGAGCTGGCGGAGGAGCTGGATCTTCCGGAGGGATTCAGTTTTGCCGAAGTATTCGGAGCTGCCAGGAGGACGGGAGGGCGGACGGACCAGGTGATACAGGAGACGGTGCAGATCCTGTCGGGAAGACTGGAGGCTCAGGAGGAGATCTATACCCTCTTGAGAGGACGCCAGTACGAGCTGAAGATCATGAAGGCGGTCCCGTTACTGATCCTATTCTATATGGATCTGACCTCTCCCGGATTCTTTGAGGTGCTGTACGGGACGCTTCCGGGCCGGGTGGTCATGACAGTCTGTCTGGCGGTCTATCTGGCGGCCTGGGCCCTGGCGGACAGGATCGGGACCATTGAAGTGTGAGGAGGCCTTATGGGGAAGATCGGCATATGGATGGTGGATAAATACCGGGATTTTCGGAAAAAGAGTGGAAAACCTCCCGTTCCGGCGGAGCGTCTCCGCCGGCTGCGGCGCCTGTATCCTTCCGCGGATCCGGAAAAGCTCTCCAGAGAACAGGATGGGAAGCTGGTGTCCCGCGCCGGGCGGATCCTGCTGGCCGGGAGCGCCGTGTGGGCGTTGGCAGGGATCTTCGGGACAGGGCGGAGGGAAATATCCGTCCTGGAGCGGCCCGCCTACGGCAGCGGAGCGGCCACCTATTATCTGGAAGTGGAAAGGGAAGGGGGAGACTTGGAAGAGCTGGAGGTCTCTGTGGGAGAACAGCGCCTTACGGATGAAGAGAAAGAGCGTGTCCTGGAGGAAGCCTATCAGGAGATCCTCCGTCTCATGCCGGGAGAAAACGAGAGTCTGGAAAACGTCAGTCTGCCGCTGTTCCTGCCCGATGAGGCGGCGGGAGGGCTGGCAGAGGCTCAGTGGACATCAGAGAACCGGGAGCTCCTGGACGACTGGGGAGGGATCTTAAAGGAACCGGGGGAGATGGATCCGGAAGGGGAAGAGGGAACGTATCTGCTGACCCTGTTCTGCGGGGAGGAGATCAGGACCTATGAGATCCCGGTACAGGTATTTCCGCCGGAGCAGACCGGGGAGGAGCAGTTCCTTTCGGGACTTGGAGAAGAACTGGAGAAAAGCCTTGAAGCGGATGGGGAAAGCGGGGAAGCACAGCTTCCGTCCAGCTACCGGGGAGAAGCTCTGACCTGGTATGAGGCGGGAGCGGGGGGAGAGGCCGGATGGATCATCTTTCTGGCGGTGCTGGCAGCTTTGTGGACGGCGGCGAGAGCCGGGCAGAGCCAAAAGGAGGCCCTTAAGGCCAGGGAAAAGCAGATGCTCTTGGATTATCCGGAGCTTGTGTCCAAGTTTACGGTGCTTTTGCAGGCAGGACTGTCGCCGAGAAACGTATGGGAAAGGATGGTGTCGGAATATGAGGAAAAGAAGAGAAAGGGCGCGGAGCCCCGATATGCCTGGGAAGAAATGCGGATCACGAAAAACCAGCTGGACAACGGCGTTTATGAGAGTCAGGCATACGGGGAGTTCGGAAGGCGCTGCGGACTTCATGCTTATATGAAGTTCGGAGCCCTGCTGGAGCAGAACCTGCGTCAGGGGAGTACGAAGCTGTCCCTGCGCTTGAAGGAAGAGGCGGAAGAATCCTTTGAGGAAAGGAAGAACATGGCCAGGAGACTGGGAGAAGAGGCGGAGACGAAGCTGATGCTCCCCATGTTCTTAATGCTTCTTGTGGTGCTGACGGTCATAATGGTGCCGGGATTCCTGTCCTTCTAGGACGGGGAGGAGGGTGTGAAATGACAGACGGCAGACAGTTTTGGGAGGAAGAGGCGGCAGTCGGCGTGGTGGAGATCATTTTGATCCTGGTGGTGTTGATCTCTCTGGTGATCATTTTTAAAAACCAGCTGACCGCGCTGGTGAAGAGCATTTTTATCCGCATAGGAGGAAAGGCAGAGGAGATCTATTGACGGCGGACGGGCAGAGCCGGGGGAGCGTCACCGTATTTTTTTCCCTGCTTCTGACTTTGCTTTTGGCCATTGTCTGTACAGCTCTGGAATCCGCCAGATATTCCTTTTTGGATTATCTCACATCCCAGGCCCAGGGAGCGGCTCTGGAATCGGTCTACGCGGGATATTACCGCCCTCTCTGGGAAGAGTATCATCTGCTGTTCATGGCGGACGGGCAGGGATTTTTGGAGACCATGGAGCGGGAGCTGTCTCTGGCGGGCGCAGCCGGAGGCTTTGAAGCAGGAACGGTCCGGATCCTGGAGACGGAAACGGCGCTGGACAGAGGAGGAGCCGCGTTCCTGGAACAGGTTATGGAGGATGCGGAAGCCCATGGGAAGGAGAAGCTTTTGGAAACGGTCGCCGGCCAGGCGGATCTGGTGCGGGACGGGGAGGAAGTATTTGCCTATATCCAGGACCTGGCCGGGTACGGAGAAGCGGCGGCTCGGATCGAAGAAGCCTATGAGAAGACGGCGGAAGCCGGAAGAACTCTGAAAGAGCAGATGACCGGGCTCCTGGAGAGCGGAGACCGGTCGGAAGAGCAGATGGAAGCGCTCCGCCGGTATGCCCAGACGGTCCTTGCAGACTGCCGGGAGGATCAGGCGGCAGACCTGACGGAAGAGCTGAGAGAAGAGCTGGAGGCAGAGCGGCAGCGCCTGGAGACGCGGAAAGGGCAGATCAGTGAGGCCGCGTATGAGATGATGGAGCAGGAAGTTTCGTATCTGGAAGAATACGCCGATCCGGCGGGCAGCAGGAGCAGGGAAGCGGAAGCGGTACGGCAGACCGTCATGGACCAGGCGGAGAAGCTTCTGGACCGGGAATCTGGAGTTCCGGCAGAAGATCTGCTCCGGGAAGGGATCCAGTCCCTCTCCGGGATCCCGGAGAGAGAGGCGGCAGAGCAGGAGGAGGAAGCTTCTCTGTTAAAAGCGGCGGGAGAGTGGAACGGACAGGGGATCTTAAGGCTGGTCCTGGGAGAAGAGGGAACGGTATCTCAGAAGACCTTAAAGGGAGGACCGTATCCGTCGGCGCTTTCCGAACCGCCGGAGGAGACTGCGGCCGCCGTAAAAGGAGCCGCGGCCTGTTATATGGCAGAGCACTTCAGCCGTTATGGGAAGGAGGGAGAGGAAGAACTCTTATCTTATGAAGCGGAATACATCTTAAACGGAGCGGAAAGCGACAGGGAAAATCTGGAAAGCACAGCCAGGCGCCTGACGGCGGTGCGGACAGGACTGAATTTTCTGTACCTTATGCGGGACGGAGAAAAACGGGCGGAAGCGGAAGCCCTGGCGGCCTCCTTAGTGGGATTTACGGGAGTGTACCCGCTGGTGCGTCTGGCCGCCGGTCTCATCATGGGAGCCTGGGCCCTGGCGGAGGCCCTGACAGATGTAAAGACGCTTTTTTCCGGAGGCCAGGTCCCCCTCCGCAAGACGGCGGCGGACTGGAAGCTGTCGCTGTCCCAGGCTCCGGGAGCCATCTTATCGCCGGAAGCCGGGGATCTCTCCGGAGACGGGATATGGGATTACGGCGGGTATCTGATGCTCTTGTTTCTCCTGGGAGACGGAGAGGAGCAGTATTTCCGCATGATGGATGTCATTGAGTTTAATCTCCGCCGGGAGGATGCAGGCTTTTATATGGAAAACTGCCTGGCCTTTAGCACTGTGGAGACGAGCTTTTACGCGGACGCTTTGTTTTTGCGGCTGCCTGTCTGGAAGACTCAGGGAGGACGGTATGTCTTTTCCCAGACGGCCGCTTACGGATACTGAACAGAAAGGAGGTGGAGACAGGTGCCCTTCTCTTTGCGGCAGAAACCCCTTTGCATATCAAAACAATTTCATAAAACAATTTCCTATCAAGTCCCCTGTTATAAGCCCGGGGGGACGTTTCTCCTAAAACCTCTCCAAGTAACCAAAAAGTCAGATTTAAAACGGAATCCATCAACTCGACGCTGCTGCGGGAGGAGGGCATCTGCCTCCGCCTCCCTTAGAGGAAGCCTGGTCATAGAAGCGGCTTTTGTCATGACGCTGCTTTTGATGGCCTGCGTCCAGCTGTTTTATCTGTTTTCCCTCATGGGTTTTCAAGCCAGGTTCCAGCTCTTTCTGGAGCAGGAAACCAGAGAGCGGGCCATCTACCGCATCAGCCATGGGGCAGGTCTCCGGGAAGCGGCCCTCCGGGAGATGATCCCGCTGGCGGAAGGCATCTCCCTGAAGGAGGATGGGATCCAGGTTACCCTGGAAAGAAAAGGAGATTTTCTGGAGACTACTGCGGTCTACCAGGCCGGACCTCTTTTTGCCCCGTGGAAGACGGTCTGCACACAGAGCGTCAGGAGACGGCTCTGGAACGGACAGGCATCCATCTCGGAGCTGGGGGCCGGAGAGCTGGACGGATGGGGAGAGGCCGTATATATCACGCCCTATGGCACGGCGAAGCACCGCACGAGGGAGTGCGCCTATCTGTCCCTTTCTGTAAGAGCAGTCCCGGCAGCCAGCTTAAAGAGTCTCAGGAACCGGAACGGAGAGCGGTATACGGCCTGTGAAAGATGCGGAGAAAACAAAACTCCGGCAGTCTATATCACGGATCATGGAGACCGCTACCACAGCAGCCGGAGCTGCGGAGGGATCAGCAGATGGATCACGAAAGTGCCGGCCGCGGAAGCGGGAGACAGGACGTTTTGCGGAAAATGCGGCAGATAGGAGGCGGGATGGCATGGAAGACGGGTGGCAGGCTGCGGCAGCAGGCTTTCTGGCCCTGTGCAGCATATGGGATGTCCGGTGGAGGCGCCTTCCGGTCTGGCTTTTGATCCTGGGGCTGGCCGGCGGCCTGGCTGTGGGATTTCTGAGGGCAGGTCCGGGGCTGGCTTTTGCAGGCCTGATCCCGGGAGCCGTCCTGCGGCTCCTGGCGGCGGCCTGTCCGGGAAAGATCGGAGAAGGAGATGGCTGGACCGTGATGGCGGTGGGCGCCATGGGAGGCTGGATCAACGGTCTTTTTATACTGGAAATGGGACTGATCTTGATGGCGCCTCTGGTATTTTACTATGGGGCGGTCCGGAAACAGAGGAAGAAGGAGCTGCCGCTGTCGCCGTTCCTCCTGGGAGGCTGTCTTTTCCGGATCTTATTTTAAGGAGTGGAAGGATGGATAAGGCGCGTAGATTTTTTCAGGAGACCAGGAAGGGAAGCTTCACCGTGGAGGCGGCGTTTGTGATCCCCGCCGGGATAGCGCTGGTCTTTCTGATCCTGTGGATGGCCATGTTCCTCCATGATGAGGTTGTTGTGAAGGCGTGGCTCTGTGACCAGGTGCAGAAACAGGCTTTTCAGAAAGAGGCGGACGGGAAGGAAACGGGACCGGAAACTCTGCTTTCCGATATAGAAACGGTCCGGAAGACAGAAGGGGATCGATTTGTGATCTCCTGCCGGGGAAAAGGGCGTTTTCTCTCCTTTTTGGAAGAGACGTTCTTTTCTCTGAAGGAACCGGACCATATGGAGGAGAAGGAGACCGGGCTTTTGTTTGGAGAAGAGATCGTGAGAAAGTCGCGCTTTTAAGGAGGGAGCCGGGTGAAAGCCCTTTACAGGCGGATCAAGGGCCGCAATTATATTTTATTTTACGAGATCGGAGAAGGAGGAGCCCAGACAGAGATGATACGCAGGAACCGGATCCCGGGGCTGGCTGCCTTTTACGAGGAATGGGAGGACGGCCGCTGGTACTGCGGGTATGATGTGACGGGAGCCCAGCCCCTGTCCCGTCTTCTGGAATTCCGGGATCTGGAGAAAGAGGAGACGGAAGCTTTTATCGTCCGTCTGGCGGAGTTTTTGCAGAGACTGGAGCCCTTTCTCCTGGAGTGGAAGGGCGTCGTACTGGATCCGGAGTATCTGTACTGCCGTCAGGACGCGGGACACGGTCTATTTTTCTTCTGCGAGGGTCAGGAGGGAAGCTTTGAGGACCATATGAAGGCGCTTTTGATGTGGCTTCTGGGAAAGACCGGAAATGAAAAGGAAGCGTTGGAACGGCTGCTGCTGCGCCTTTACAGGAGCTGTATGGAAGAGCCGCTGGTGCCGGAGAAGCTGTTTGCCTGTCTGGATGCGCCGGAGCCGCCGCCTGCGCGGCTTCCCGAGGCAGAGGCTTTTGATCTTCGGGAGGAAGCGGGGAGAGAAGGAGGCGTTTGGAACAGGATCCGGCGGCTCTTTCGGAAAAAGCCCGTGGAAATGTGGGATGATCTGGAGCCGCAGCGGGAGGAGGAGGCTGCGGCCCCGGCAGAAAAAAGAGAAACCTCCCGGGAATATCCTCAGCCTTTCCAGGGCGGTCCGGAAACGGATACGGAGCTGTTTCTGGCAGAGGAGGATTCGGAAGACCTTCCGTTCCTCTTCTGTCAGGAGCGGAAAGAAAAGATCGTTCTTACCGAATTTCCTTTTTTTATCGGATGCCGCAAAGGCGTCCACTATGATCCTGGAGAACGGGGAGTCAGCAGGCTCCATCTGAGGCTGGACTGCCGGAATGGCCGTTACTGGGTCATGGATCTGAATTCTACCAATGGGAGCCGCCTGAATGGAAAGGAGCTGGCGCCCAATGAAGAAAGAGAGCTGGTCCATGGCGACAGCATCGGGATCGTGGGACAGGTCTATGAGTTCCGGGTGTTTGACAGGAGAGGGGAATCGTGATAAGGTTTCTTCAGGGAGTGAAGAAACGGAATGGACAGAGGGAAAAGAAGAAATCTGCCCTACGGCGTTTTGGCGCTGGCGGCAGTCAACGTTAGCTATTTTTTATATCTATTGATGACGGGAGCCACGGAAAACACGCTGGAGATGGCTCAGAAGGGCGCTCTGCTCATTGTGGACGGCAGATACTTCGGAGGCATTCTTCCGCTGCTCACATCCATGTTCATGCATTTTGATATCCATCACATCGGCGGGAACCTGCTGATGCTCCTGGTGGTGGGCGATATGCTGGAAGAGCGGCTGGGAGCTGTCCGGGTGATCCTGATCTATCTGGTCACCGGATTGGCTGGAAATGGGATCAGCATCCTGTGGTACGGATGGATGGGAGATACTGTGGTTTCGGCAGGAGCCTCCGGCGCCATATACGGACTGTTGGGAGCCCTGTTCTGTCTGATGATAAGGAGCCGGGGGAGCGTGCCGGGTTTCAGCAGGGAGCGGATGCTCCTTACGGTGTTTCTCATGCTGTACAGCGGAGTAGTCAGTGCGGGGATCAATCTGGCGGCCCATATCGGAGGCTTCCTGGCGGGGATTCTCATGGGCTTTCTATTTGTAAAGGCTTGGAAGACGGGGAAGAAGAAGGGCGGCCGTGGTGCCTTTTCCGGGTTCTGAGGAAAGGGACAGTATGCCGCCGTGGGCTTCGGTGATGCTCTTGGCGATGGGCAGTCCCAGGCCGGTGCCGTCCTGCTTGGTGGTGCAGAAGGGGCGGAGAGCGTTTTCCATATCTTCGCGGCTCAGGCCGCAGCCGGTGTCCTTGACTTCAATGACCGCGGTTTCCGCGCCGATGCGCTTTTGTTCTTCTTCCGTTCCGGTCCTCAGGAGGATGGAGACCGTACCTTCTGTTCCCAGGGCTTCCAGGCCGTTTTTGATCAGATTGACCAGGGCCTGGTACAGTTTGTTGGTGTCCGCGTAGAGGACTTCGGCAGTATCGGGGCAGGACAGGACCAGCCGCCGGTGGCTGCCGTCGAACCAGCCGCCGCAGCTGCGGCAGACGTCCCGGAGAAAGGCGGACAGATCGCAGAGACGGCGGTCCAGGCGTATCTGGTCCATGGATTTGAAGGAAGACACATCCAGCAGAAAGCTGCGCATATGCAGGAGGTCTGACTGGATACTCTTCCAGCGGCTGCCGGAAGCGATGGACGGCTGTTCCTGCTCCAGGAGGCGGGAGTTTCCGATGACCAGAGTGAGCGTATTTTTCATTTCATGGGAGACCGAAGACAGGGCAGTCTGCAGATTGGTCTTTGTTTCCGCCAGCTGTCTGCGCAGATCCTCGTTTTCCCGTTTCAGCTTTTGATTTTCCAAGATAACCGATTTCATTTCTGAATTTTTCAAATTTCACACATCCTGTCGTTTTTTAATTCCATATAGGCAAGCGTAACATTAAAAATTTCATATGGCAAATAAAAATATGTGACAAAAACAGACCGTTTTCCCTTTTGCGGCAGAAATCTGCCGTCGTATCTATGGAAGGGTCTTTTTAAAACAGGAGGAGTCATGGGTAAAAGAATTTTTCTGTGCTTTTTGGCAGCCGTTGTCTGCAGTCTGGGTCTGGCAGCCTCTTCGGCGGCCCATCCCTATGCCAACCATGTGGTCACAGTATGGCCGGAAGGGTGGAAGTTCCACTACCAGGACGGGCATACGTCGGACGGCGCGTATCCTGTCATTGATGGGACGGGGGAAACCCTGTTCTGTCTCCAGCCCCATTTCAACGCCACCAGCGGACCAAGGGAGCAGTGGATGGATCTGGCCCAGTATTTTGGAAATGACGCCGCTTTTGCGCAGAAATTGTCCCTGACCGCTTACTACAGCCTCCATTCGGGATGGGGAGAGGACGGCATCGCGGTGGGACAGTCTCTGGTCTGGAAATATATCATGGAGCGGGACGGCGAGACGGGAGAACAATGGCTCTCCACGCCTTCTGTTTCCACAAGAGAACAGATGCAGGCGTATTATGACCAGGTGGAAGAGCAGGTGCGGCAGTATCTGACCCTGCCGGAGTTCCATGGGACAAAGGTACAGGTGGAAGCGGGGAAGAGCCTGACGCTGGAAGATGGAGAGGGCGTCCTGGAGGATATGGTGCTGAAGAAGGCGGAGGGGCCCGTGCAGGTTTCGGTGGAGGGAAACCGCTTGGTGATCACGGCGGAGGGAACGGAGGCGGCCCAGGCGGAGCTCTTGTTTGAAAAGCCTCTTTTGGAAGGAGTTCCGGGAAGTAATTTCGCGTATTACTCGGAAGATTATCAGGATGTCATGACTATCGGATATTACGAGCCTCTGCAGGCGAGCCTCCAAGTGGAGATCACTCCGGCTGAATGTGGGGCGGAGATCATAAAGCGCGATGCCGCGACGGGAAAGGATCTGCCCGGCGCCAGGCTCCAGGTGACGGATCCGCAGGGGAACGTCATAGAGGAGTGGGTCTCCGACGGTATGCCACACAGGCTCACGGGGCTGAAGGCAGGAGAAGTCTATACGCTCACAGAACTGGAGGCGCCTTCCGGATATGCCACGGCAGAGCCGGCAGTTTTCACGGCGGAGCCGGGAAGCCAGAAGGTTGTTATGGAAAATTCCGTCACGAAGATCCAGGTTTCCAAAACGGATATGACAGGGGAGAAGGAGCTTTCCGGCGCCGCCATGCAGGTGACGGACCTGGAAGGAAATCTGGTGGATGCCTGGGTATCCGATGGAGAACCGCATATGATAGAGGGCCTTTGCGCGGGGATGACGTATATCCTTAAGGAGGTTTCGCCGGCTCCGGGATACGCGACGGCGGAGGCGGAAGCGTTTGTGGTGGAGGATACAGGGGAGGTACAGAGGATCCGGATGGAGGACGACGTCACCAAGACGGAGGTCCTGAAGACGGATGCCGCCACAGGAAAGGCAGTGGAAGGGGCCAGTCTCCAGCTGCTGGATCCGGAAGGAAAGCTGATGGAGGAATGGGTCACATTAGAGACCCCTCACCTGATAGAAGGACTGACGGCGGGAGAGACGTATGTGATCCGCGAAAAGGAGACGCCGGACGGATATTTAAAGGCGGAGGATCTCTTCTTTACGGTGGCCGATACAGGTGAAGTCCGGCAGATCCTTTTGGAAGAGCGGGCTGCGCAGATCCGGCTGGTCATTGACAAAGAGGCAGAGGAGCAGGTAAGGGCAGGGGAACTGTTTTCCTGCAAGATCGCGGAGCTGAAGAACGATTCCAATACGAGCCTTGAAGATTTTTCCGTAACGGACCGGCTTCCGGATCAGGCACGCTTAAAAAAGCTCCGCACGGGGACCTTTAACGAGAGTCTGACCTACAGCATCTATTATAGGACAGGAGACGGCGCGCAGTGGCTTCCTCTGGCAGAGGGGATCGACAGCCGGGAGAGCCGGATCCTGGAGCTGGATGGGATCGGTCTGGGAGAGGGAGAACGGATCACGGAGATCAAGTGGCAGTTCGGCTGTGTCCCGGCGGGATTTTCCATTGACGGGACCGGACCGGAGTACTGGATGGAGGCGGACGGAGAGGCGGCGGACGGCGCCTGCCTGCTCAATCAGATCCAGGTGACCGGGACCTGGGAGGGAGAGACCTTCCGGAGCGCGGATGAGACTGAGACCAGAGTCTTTAGGCCGGAAGAAGGCGGGGCGCCTGCCACCGGAGACGGAAGCAGGATACTGGTCTGGGCAGCAGCTTCCTGCATAGGGATGAGCGCGCTGGCGCTTCTGTGGTTTACGAGAAAAAGACAGGGAGGAACGAGATGAATAAAGTGATCTTGATGGGAAGGCTGACGGCGGAGCCGGAGATCCGGCGGGGAGACGGGGAAAACGCTCTGGCGGCCCGTTATACGCTGGCCGTAGGACGGGGATATAAGAAAGATGGGGAGCAGACAGATTTTATTTCCTGCGTGGCGTTCCAGAAAGGGGCCAAATTCGCGGAACGGTATCTGCACCGGGGGATGCGGATCCTGGTGTCCGGAAGGATCCAGACGGGGAGTTATGTCAATCAGGAGGGGAAGAAGGTATATACTACGGATGTCGTAGTGGGCGAACAGGAATTTGCGGAGAGCAGGGAAGATGCCCAGAGGAGAGAGCAGCAGGAGGAAATCCCTTTCTGCTGACGGTTTACAAAAGAACGGGACCGCAGTAAACTAGATAGAGAAAAATAAACGGACAGGAGTGACGGTAATGAAGGATGAAACTTGTATTTTTTGCAAAATAGCAGGTGGTGAGATCCCGTCGGCCACCTTATATGAGGATGAGACTTTCCGGGTGATCCTGGATCTGGGTCCCGCATCCAGGGGACATGCCCTGATCCTGCCCAAGGACCACTACGCGGATCTGTGCGCTCTGGATGAGCAGGTGGCGTCAAAGGCTCTGGGGCTGGCCGCCAGGATCGGCGCGGCCATGAAGAAAGCTTTGAAGTGCGACGGGTTCAACCTGGTGCAGAACAATGGAACGGCGGCGGGCCAGACGGTCTTCCATTTCCATATCCATGTGATCCCCAGATATGAGGGAGGTCCTCAGATCGTCAGCTGGGAGCCGGGGACGGCCTCTTCTGAGGAGCTGGCCCGTCTGGCTGAGGAGATCGGGGCTGCCCTGTGACAGACGGAGCGGACGGTCAGTGACCGCCCGCTTCATTTAATAACTTGAGGATGATCTCCACCGCATTGGAGGCAGAAGCCGCGTTCATGGCGGAGATATATTTCTGACGGTCCCCATGGACCTTTTTGATCAGGGAGAGGAGAACTTCGCCTGTCAGCTCCTCTTCCTGCAGCACCTCGCTGAATCCCTGTTTCCGGAAGGATTCCGCATTGAGGATCTGGTCGCCCCGGCTGGCGGCGGCAGACAGGGGGATCAGGATATTGGGCTTGCGCAGGGCCAGCAGTTCGCAGATGGAATTGGCTCCGGCGCGGGAGACCATCAGATCGGACATGGCGAACAGGTCCTTCAGCTGGGCGCTGATGTACTCGTACTGCACATAGCCATCCAGTCCGGAAAGAGAGGCGTCCAGATTTCCTTTTCCGCACAGATGGACCACCTGCCATTCCTTCAGCAGTTCCGGGAGGATCTCCCGGATGGCGGTGTTGACCTTTACAGAGCCGAGACTTCCGCCTATGACCAGCAGCACAGGCTTTTTGGAGGAAAGGCCTGTGAACTTAAAACCCGCCAGAGGAGAGCCGGACAGCAGCTCCCGGCGGATGGGGGAACCGGTCAGGACTGCTTTTTCTTTGGGAAGATACTTTAAGGTCTCCGGGAAATTGCAGCAGACCTTTCTGGCAGATGGGATACACAGCTTGTTGGCCAGACCGGGGGTCATATCCGATTCGTGGATGATGACGGGGATGCGGCGGGCCTTTGCCGCCAGGACCACGGGAACCGCCACAAAGCCTCCTTTGGAAAAGATCACATCCGGTCTTTCCCGCTTCAGGATCCCTCTGGCCTGGAAATAACCTTTTAAGATCCGGAATGGATCCGTGAAATTCTTAAAACTGAAATACCTGCGGAGCTTTCCGGAGGAAATTCCCCTGTACGGGATCCCTTCTTTCTCGATCAGTTCCTTCTCGATCCCCTTGTAAGAACCGATATAACCAATATCCCAGCCCTGCTCTCTGAGCGCCGGGATCAGGGCCAGGTTGGGTGTGACGTGTCCGGCGGTCCCGCCGCCGGTTAAAATGATCTTTTTCATGTCTGCTCCTAAGGCTCAGTGAGTTTTCTTATATTCCTTCAGGGCTTTTGCCAGCTGGTCGGGACATGAGGTGCCCCTGCCGCCGCAGTCGATGCCGTCGATCCGTTTGATGGCTTCGTCGATGTTCATGCCCTGGATCAGGCGGGAGACTCCCTGGGTATTGCCGGAACAGCCTCCGATGAACTGGACCGACTTGATGGTATCGCCGTCAATATCGAATTGGATTTCACGGCTGCAGACGCCGTGAGTCTTAAATGTATTCATGCTGTAGATTACCTCCTTTTACGCAAGTATAGCACAAAATCCGGCATTTGTACGTTTTTTTTCGTTGCGGCCCCCGGGTGAGGCAGATATAATAGGGATAAAGCATTCGGACCGGAACATGAGGCCGGGTGCGGGATCATATCGTGAGACAGGAGGAAGACCATGATCGGAATCATAGGAGCCATGGCAGAAGAAGTGGCACAGTTAAAGGAAGCTATGGAGGATGTATCCATCGAGACGGCAGCGTCCATGGATTTCTATAAGGGATCTTTAAACGGCCGGGAAGTGGTGGTCGTTCAGAGCGGCATCGGAAAGGTCAACGCCGGGATCTGCACGCAGATCCTGGCCGACCGGTATGGAGTGGAAGCGGTCGTCAACACAGGCATCGCCGGTTCCCTGAGAGCGGAGATCAACATCGGAGACATCGTGCTGTCCTCAGATACCGTGCAGCATGATATGGATGCGGAAGCCTTTGGGTATCCGGCAGGCCAGATCCCCAGGATGGATACGCTGGCATTTCCGGCGGATGAGGGTCTGATCCGCTGCGCCCAGGAGTGCTGCCGGAGGGTCAATCCCGACATCCGGACTTTTTGCGGGCGGATCTTAAGCGGAGACCAGTTTGTGGCGGACCGGGGCAAGAAAGAGTGGCTGAGGGAGACCTTCGGCGGATACTGCACGGAGATGGAAGGCGCTGCCGTGGGACAGGCTGCGTATCTGAATAAGATCCCATTTTTGGTCATCCGCGCCATCTCGGATAAGGCGGATGACAGCGCGTCCGTGGATTATCCGGAATTTGAGGCGAAGGCCATCGCCCATTCGGTGGCTCTGGTCAAGGAAATGGTGAAGGACTTCAGGTAAGCGGACCAAACGCTTCATGGACATTCCTGTCGGAAAAATACGAACGATTTTACTTCTCATCCTGGGTTTTTGTGGTATACAATGGGGGCAGTCTCCGGGGGTTGCGCGCGGATACGCCGGAGTGAGCATGAAAAACCGGGCAGATCCGGATGAGAAAGGGGTATTGATATGTTGCTAGAGTTTTTGGAGACAGGACGGGTCCTCTATGTGATGCTGGCGGTCAGTGTGATCGGAATCCTGAGTAAATTCCTTGTGAACGGGAGATACCGGAAATTGATCCGGCAGTCTGAGGACATGGGAAATGCCAAGGACAAATATCTGAAACAGTGGAAAGTGAAGTTTGAAAATACATACCGGTCCAGCAGCGGAGTCAACAATGTACAGGTATATGTGGAAAGAAATCTGGGACAATACAAGTTTTTGGGGATACGGCTTTCCAAGCTGGAGAGGCTGAACAGGCTGGCGGCGCAGCTCCTCTGCCTCGGAGGCCTGACGGCGGCGTTTATGACTTACTGGTTCGCGGATTCCGCGCGGATCGTGGTGCTTTACGGAGCATCCGGCTTTTTGCTGGGCGGAGCCATGGTCCTGTGGGAGAGTCTGTGCAATACGCCGGGAAAGGAAAAGAGGCTGGCCTTGTGCATCCAGGACTATTTTGAAAATATCCTGTCCAGGCGGCTGGAGTCCGGAAGAGAGCAGGAGGCGGTCCCTGTCCTGTCAGGCGGACCGGACTTGGCGGGAGCCGTCCTGGAGACGGCCGCCATGACGGCAGATCAGCCCGACGGGCAGGCGCTGGAGCAGATGCGGAAAAATGAGGAGGCTGCCGGAAGGGAGCCGGATGCGGATTTTCTCCGGAACCGTCTGGAGCGCATCGCTTCCGGACGGCGGGACGGCGCGAAACGAAAGCTTTCGGCTGAGGAAGAGCATCTGATCGAAGACATTATTCAGGAATATTTGTATGAATAGTGTAAAAAATGCCCGATTGCTTGCATTAAAGCTGTGAATTTTGTATAATAAAAAAAACTCCTGCCAAATGGAGATTACAAGAAGGAGAAAGAGTATGCAGGTGACATTTGATTACAGTAAGACAGCCGCGTTTATTTCCGAGGAAGAGGTCCGGAATATGAAGAAACTGGCCTTGGATGCGAAGGAGCTCCTGGTATCCAGGTCCGGGGCGGGAAATGATTATCTGGGATGGATCGATCTGCCGGTGGACTATGACAAGGAAGAGTTCGCGAGGATCAAAAAGGCGGCGGCTAAGATCCAGTCCGATTCAGAAGTGCTTCTGGTGATCGGCATCGGTGGTTCTTATCTGGGCGCCAGGGCGGCCATTGAATTTCTGAAGAACAATTTCTATAACTGTATGTCCAGAGAAGAGCGGAAAACTCCTGAGATCTATTTCATAGGGAACAATATCAGCACCACATATATGAACGATCTGATCCATCTCATCAGAAATAAGGATTTTTCCATCAATGTGATCTCCAAATCCGGGACCACCACGGAGCCGGCCATCGCGTTCCGTATCTTAAAGAAGCTCCTGACAGAGAAGTACGGAGCGGAGGAAGCGAAGAAGAGGATCTATGCCACCACGGACAAGGCCCGCGGCGCTTTGAAGACCCTGGCGGATAAAGAAGGATACGAGACCTTCGTGGTGCCGGATGACGTGGGCGGACGCTTCTCTGTCCTGACGGCCGTCGGACTTCTGCCCATCGCCGTCAGCGGCGCGGACATTGACAAGCTGATGGAGGGCGCTGCCTCCGGCAGGAAGAGGGCTCTGGAAAATGATTTTGAATCCAATGATGCCCTCCAGTATGCGGCGATCCGGAATATCCTCTTGCGGAAGGGGAAATGCATTGAGATCACGGCCAATTATGAGCCCAGCCTCCACTATGTGGCAGAGTGGTGGAAACAGCTCTATGGAGAGAGCGAGGGCAAGGATCAGCGGGGTATCTTCCCGGCAGCCGTGGATCTGACTGCGGATCTTCATTCCATGGGCCAGTTTATCCAGGATGGCTCCAGAAATCTGATGGAGACGGTGATCTCCATTGAAGAGCCGGCGGCTGAGATCGTCATCGAGGCGGAGGACGAGGATCTGGACGGCCTCAATTATCTGGCCGGAAAGAACATGGATTTTGTCAATAAGAATGCCATGAACGGCACGATCCTGGCTCACACCGACGGGCAGGTGCCCAATATGAAAGTTTCCGTGCCCAAGCAGGACGAGTTCTTCCTGGGAGAGCTGTTCTATTTCTATGAATTTGCCTGCGGCGTCAGCGGATATATCCTGGGAGTAAATCCCTTCAACCAGCCCGGTGTGGAGAGCTATAAAAAGAATATGTTCGCCCTTCTGGGTAAGCCTGGTTATGAAGAGCAGAGAGAAGCTCTTCTGGCCCGCCTGTAAAAGCAAGGCTCCGGCAGAAGCCGGAGCCTTAATCTTCTTCGATCACCTGGATCTCCAGAAAATCAAAATCAATGTGTTCGATGAAATTGTCCTGCGTAAACCGGCACTTGGAATGCCGGCGGAATTCTTCAATGGTGGAGTCAAACCATATGGGAACGCTCAGATCCAGTTCCATACAGATCTCCTCCAGTCCCTTAAATACCTTGCGGGTGCGGTTCAGGGACGGGTCTCCATTTTCGATGACGGTATCTTTTATCAGATGGTTGTTGTGCCATTCCTTTCCCCAGATTCTGAACAATTCGTATTCCCCCTCGCTGCTCTTGCTTCCTGACATGATATATTATTCTATCATGCGGGGCGGATATTGGGAAGAGAGGCGGAGAAGAAAATAGAGGAAATCCCATTCGCCTAAAAGGTCTTGCCTGCTTTCCTAAAGTGGTGTAAACTAGTACAAGAAGCAGGTTCTATACAGGAGGATGACCATGGCACGGGAGATACGGGATAATGTGGGCTTCCTGCAGGAGGCCAAGGCCGCGTTGGCAGAGCTGGAGGCAGAGCGGGCGAAGAGCAGCCGCCTTCAGGCAGAGGAAAAGAGGCTGACCAGGGCGTTGGCGGCAGAGAAAAAGTCTGTGGAGGATGCGATCGAGTCTACCATCCATAAGCGCAAGGAAGAGATCACTTTGAGCTATGACCGGGAGATCAGCAAGACTCAGGACAAGCTGAAAAAGGCCAGAGGACGGAGAGAGCGGGCGAAGGATCAGGGCATTAAGGCCAGGATCGGAAATGAGACGGCCCAGCTCCGGGAAGAAAACCGCCAGTTAAAGCTCCATAATTCCACGGTCTTCCATCAGAACGGGATCCCCTCCATATGCAATACAAAATTTTATTACGCCCTGTATTTTACGAAGGGGTTCAAAGAGGTCATGATCCTGCTCTTGACGTTTTTGATCGGTTTTCTGGTGATCCCCTGCGGGATATACTGGCTGATCCCCGAGCGCCAGCTCTGGATGCTGATCCTGATCTATGTGGCGGATATTGTCCTGCTGTGCGGCGCCTATATCGCGCTGAACAACAGGACGAAGGTGAACCATCTGGAGATCATGAAGGACGCCAGGAAGAACCGGGATATGGTCGACGCCAATAAGCGGAAGATCCGGGTCATCATCAAAGCCATCGAAAAGGACAAGAACGAATCCATCTACAATCTGGACAGTTACGACCGGGAGATCGCTTCGGTGGAGGGTGAGCTGGGAGACATCGCGGAACGCAAGCAGGAAGCGCTGCGCATCTTTGAGAATCAGACAAAGAAGGAGCTGCAGCGGGAGATCTACGAAAATAACCGGGAAAAGCTGGAGAATATGACGAGGCAGCTTGGCCAGGTATCGGCATCCTGCCGGGAGCTCAGCGACAGCGTGCAGAGAAAGACCATAGCCTTTACCGATGAGTACGGCCCTTATATCGGCCAGGAATTTATGCAGCAGGAAAAGCTGGACAAGCTGATCGACATTTTAAACCAGGGCTTGGCCACCAGCCTTACTGAAGCGCAGCAGATCTATAAAAATGTCAAATAAGAAGCTGCTTTCGCAGCTTCTTTCTATATACGGGGAAATCACATGAAACGATGGAAAAGGATAGTCTGTCTGACCGTGGCCTTTGCGCTCGCCGGCGCTTCCATCTCCGGCAGGGCGGAGGATGAGGACGGCACCGTCACCCTGTCGCCTTATCACGAAGTCCTGGTGGGAGTGCAGGAAGTGGGGCCGGATTCGGAGGCGCTTCTGGGAGTACAGGACACCAAGGATCTGGAAGCCTTCTGTGGATTTATCGAGGATAAAAAGACGCAGCTCCTGGAGGGCGGTCCGGAGGTACTGGTTGCCGCCGGGATCCCGGAGGGGATCGCGTGCGCGGCGGCGGGAAGCGATTTTCAGGATATATCCAGGCAGATCCTGGCCATGACTGCCGTATGCAGGGATTATACTTTTTATAACAGGATCGTCTGCCAATGGTACGCGGAAAATCTGTGGAATGAGACGTGGACGTACAGCATCGCGGAAAGCGGCGGTCAGGAGGCGGCGGTGGAGACGCTGCTGTCCATGGCTTCCGGGACCGTCTCCTGCCTGGGAGCCGGAAACGCCCTGGGGGCGGGGACCGCGGGCCTTGAAGCCCTTTTGGACGGAAAGTACCGGGACACCGCCGTTTTGGGAAAACGCTCCAGCCAGGAGCTGTATGGGACGGATTCCTATGCCTTTACGATCCCCGTGGAATGGGAAGGCTGGACAGAGGAGAACCGGGCCGAATGTGAAGAGCTGCTGGCCATGGATGAGGAGACATTTGCGGAGACGCTGCGGCGGCGGCAGGAGGAGAGCCTTCTGGCGTCTCCGGTGCCCTTTTACAAACAGGGGGCTTCGGAGTGGGGAGCCGAGCCCTTTGGGAACGGGACTCTTGCCAGCGACGCCTGCTGTCCCACGGCCATAGCCATGGTCCTGTCTTACTTTAAGGGAGAGAGGATCACGCCTTCGCAGGTGGCGGCCAGGTATGACCAGGATGCATACAGGAGCCGTGAGCAGGGATCCTACGGAGGAAAGATGTGCCTGGCGGCGGCGGAAGATTACGGTCTGTCCGCGGAGACGGGCACGGATTCTCTTTCCGCCGGGCGGATCCGGGAAGCCCTGGAGAGCGGGGCCAAGATCGTCATGTCCATGAAGCCGGGAGACGGCGGAGGCCGGTATGCCACGGTGTATCACTATGTGGTCCTGGCGGGCCTTACAGAGGATGGAAAGGTCATCGTAAACAATCCCGGGATCAATACGGACGTCACATATGACGATATGGAGACGGTCCTGGACAATCAGTCGGGCCGCGGATATGGGATCTTTTGGGAGGACTGACACAGGAGGCAGGAATATATGACAGAGCAGGAGCGTTTTATGAAGGAGGCCGTCAGACAGGCCAGGAAGGCGGCTTCCATCGGAGAGGTGCCCATCGGATGCGTCATCGTCCATGAGGGAAAGATCATCGCCAGGGGATACAACAGGAGGACCGCCGACAAAAATACCCTGGCCCATGCGGAACTCCAGGCCATCAAGAAAGCCAGCAAAAAGCTGGGGGACTGGAGGCTGGAGGGCTGCACCATGTATGTGACCCTGGAGCCCTGCCAGATGTGCGCGGGCGCTTTGGTGCAGGCCAGGATCACGGAAGTGGTCATTGGCTGCATGAATCCCAAGGCAGGCTGCGCAGGCTCCATCTTAAACTTGTTGGAAATGCCGGAATTCAATCATCAGGTGAAGGTGACGAGAGGCGTATTGGAGGAGGAGTGTTCCCAGATCTTAAAGGATTTTTTTAAGGAGCTGAGGATTCGGGTCAAAGAGGAAAAGAGGCAGGCAAAAGAAGCCGGTGAAAAGATTTGACAAATGGAACGGCAGAGGGTATACTGTTTAAGCGTGGTTTTGTCATAAAGCTTCCGCACAGCCGGGGAGTTAGCGGTGTCCTGTACCTGCAATCCGCTATAGCAGGGGTGATGCCCTGCCGAGGATCACAAGCTGTGAAGCTGCCCTTTATAAGCGGCGTTGAAGCCTGGGTCTTGCGCAACAGGCCCCTGTGAACCGTGTCAGGCCAGGAATGGAGCAGCACTAAGCAGGACCGTCTGTGTGCCGCGAGGCAGCCTGGGCCGAGCAGGCTGTAGAGGTAACGTTTGCGGTGAGTCTTTCGACGCAGGGCGTGCGGATTAAAATAAAACCAGACAGCCGGAACAGGCAGTCTCATCCAGGAGATGAGAGTCCTGTCCCGGCTTTTTGTTTTGTCAAAAGCTCCGCGGGGACCGCGCGGCGGCAGGGGGCTTTCCGGCCTTTCCGTGGGAAACGCAGTTTCCCGCGGAGCTTCCGTGTGGATACAGCCGGCATCCGGAGAGCGCGGGGGAGATATTCCTGCTCCGGAAATTTTTCAACCGGCAGGCAGAGCCGGACCGAAAAGAGGGGATCCTTTTTCATGGCCTGGATGGAACCGGGTCCGCCGGAAAGAAGGCTCAGACCTCCAGCGGAACGAAACAGAAGGATTCGCAGTCCACCAGCCCCCGGTCCGTCAGCCGCAGCTTGGGCAGGCAGGCCAGGGAGATCAGAGCCATGGTCATAAAGGGCGACGGCATGGTGCAGCCGATCTGCTTCCAGGCCTTTTCCAGCGCCTCCACCATGCGGCTCATTTCCGCGGCGGGCTTGTCGTTCATAAGGCCCGCGATGGGGAGGGGAACTGTTCCCAGCACCGTGCCTTTCTGCACGGCCGTCATGCCGCCGCCGCACTGGATCAGAGTATTGGCGGCCAGGGCCATATCCTCGTCATTGGTGCCGATGACCAGGAGATTGTGGGCGTCGTGGGCCACCGTGGAGGCCATGGCGCCGCAGGTGATCCCGAATCCCTTCACGAACCCAAAGCCCTTTTTGCCGGTGCCGCGGTGCCGCTCAAAGACGGCCGTCTTCAGCACGTCCTGAGAGGGATCCGACTCCAGGAGACCGTTTTGGGAGGCCAGGGTGATATGGCGCTCCAGAGAACCCACCCTTCCGGGGATCACTTCGATGGCCCGAACGGTGACGGAACCGGAAGAGGCCGGGAGCCGGAAAGTGTCCGCCGTGACTTCCTCCCCCACATGGATGGACCTGGTGGCCCACTCCGGATAAGTATAGGAAGGAAATTCCATGGTCATGGAGCCGTTTTCCGCGGTCAGGTTCCCGTCGATCCAGACCTTTTTTATCTTTATGGTCTCCAGGCTCTCCAGCAGGACCATATCCGCGCATTTTCCGGGCGTTATGCTCCCCAGCTCATGATCCATCTGGAAGCACTGGGCGCAGTTGATGGTCACCATCTGGATGGCTGTGACAGGATCGATGCCCTCCTCCAGGGCGCGGCGGAGGATGTGATCCAGATGCCCCTGCTCCACCAGAGTATGGGGATGGGCGTCGTCGGAGACCAGGACGGCGAAGCGGGTGTCGATCTCGTGTTCCGTAACGCTCTTTGCCACTTCCTTCAGATCGTGCCAGGCAGAGCCCTCCCGGAGCATGGCGTACATGCCCAGCCGCATTTTGGCAAGGGCATCCTGGGCCCTGGTGGATTCATGGCAGCAGCGGACGCCGGAGGCGATGTAGGCGTTGAGGCCCGGCCCGGTTTCCGGCAGAGAATAGTGGCCGGTGACGATCTTTCCGGCCTTCAGCGCGGCCCCCGTGATCTCGTGGACCTTGGGATCGCCCTGCAGGACACCGGGAAAGTTCATCATTTCCCCGATCCCGACACATTCCGGCCAGTCCATGGTCCCGGCGATCTCCTCCGGACCGACGCAGGCTCCTGTATCCTCAAAACCGGGAACGGCGGGAACGCAGGAAGGGGTGGTGAGCATGGCTTTCAAAGGAGTCCGGGAAGCGTCCTCCAGCATGCACCGGACTCCGTCTAACCCCAGGACATTGCAGATCTCGTGGGGGTCCATATAGATCCCCACTGTGCCGTGGGGGATCACGGCACGGGCATATTCGCCGACGCCCATCATGGAAGATTCCACATGGATATGGCCGTCCAGGAAGCCGGGAGCCAGATACCGCCCCTTGGCGTCTGTGACCTGAGTGCCGGGACCGATGCAGCGGGAGGCGTCTCCCACCAGGGCAATGCGGCCGCAGGCCACGGCTACAGAGACGTCTTCCTGGATCTCATGGGTGCAGACATTTACCAGACGGGCATGGGTGATCACCAGATCCGCAGGGATCTTTCCCTGGGCCACGGCGGCCAGAGTCCGGCTGGTCTCCCACAGGGGCTTTCGGCAAAAGGTGTTGATCATAAAAGACCTCCTTTATAAATGGACGTACAACAGGATATACTCTTTTTATATTATAGCATGAAACGGGAGGGGCGGACAGCGGGAAGCGGGAAATTCTGTGCTTGCCCCGAGTCCCGGTTTATTATATAATAAAACTAGTTTTTACCGGAAAATTTGAGAGAGGGAGGCGTTATTATGATGCGAGTGGGGATGTTGACCAGCGGAGGCGACTGCCAGAGCCTGAATGCCACCATGAGAGGCGTGGCCAAGGCCCTTTATCAGATGTATGACGATGTGGAGATCATCGGCTTCAAGGACGGATACAAGGGGCTGATCTATATGGATTACCGGATCATGCAGCCGGAGGACTTTTCCGGCATCCTGACGCTGGGAGGCACGATCCTGGGGACGTCCAGACAGCCTTTTAAGCTTATGCGGGTCCATGACGAGAACGACCTGGACAAGGTCGAGGCCATGAAGCATACTTATAAGAAGCTGAGGCTGGAATGTCTGGTGGTGCTGGGAGGAAACGGGAGCCAGAAGACGGCCAACCTGCTCCGGGAAGAGGGGCTCAATGTCATCGGCCTGCCCAAGACCATCGACAATGACCTCTGGGGCACGGATATGACCTTCGGCTTCCAGAGCGCGGTGGACATTGCCACCAACGCCATCGACTGCATCCATACCACGGCGGCTTCCCACAGCCGTGTATTTATGGTGGAGATCATGGGCCATGGAGCCGGCTGGCTGACCCTCAACGCGGGCATGGCCGGCGGCGCGGATATCATCCTGATCCCGGAGATTCCCTACGACATCAATTCCATCGTCACCGCCCTTAAGAAGCGGGAGAAGGCGGGAAAGGATTTCTCCATCATCGCGGTGGCGGAGGGCGCCATTTCCAAGGAGGATGCCAAGCTCTCCAAGAAAGAGCTGAAGAAAAAGAAAGAAAAGGCCCGCAAGGACGGCGCGGTCTCCTATCCTTCCATTGCCTATGAGATCGGAGCCCAGATCGAGGAGGCCTGCGGCCTGGAGGTGCGGGTGACGGTTCCCGGCCATATGCAGAGGGGCGGAGCGCCCTGCGCGTACGACAGAGTCCTCTCTTCCCGTCTCGGCGTGGAGGCGGCCAGGATGATCAGCAAGAAGGAGTACGGATATATGGTTTCCGTCAAGAACCGGGAAATTTCCATGACTCCTCTGGAAGAGGTGGCCGGGAAGCTTAAGACCGTGGATCCCAAGGCCACCATCATCGAGGAAGCGCGCCTTCTCGGCATAAGCTTCGGTGACGAACCCACCGAATGAGCGTAAAGGATCACAGACATTAAGGCAGGACGGGTCTCGGGCCCGTCCCCTTTTACTTGAAAGGACAGGCATGGCATATACAGCATTATACCGTAAATGGCGCCCCGCGGATTTTGAGGATGTAAAGGGGCAGGACCATATCGTGACGACTTTGAAAAACCAGATAAGGACAGGACGCATCGGCCATGCGTATCTGTTTTGCGGGACCAGGGGGACCGGAAAGACCACCATCGCCAAGATCCTGGCCAAGGCTGTGAACTGTGAGCATCCGGTGGACGGGAATCCCTGCGGAGAATGCAGGACGTGCAGAGCCATAGCGGCGGGAAATTCCGTCAACGTGGTGGAGATCGATGCGGCCTCCAACAACGGCGTGGACAATATCCGTGAGATCCGGGATGAGGTCCAGTATTCTCCCGCCGAGGGAAAATACCGGGTTTATATCATCGATGAGGTGCATATGCTGTCCACGGGGGCTTTCAACGCTCTGTTAAAGACGCTGGAGGAGCCCCCCTCCTATGTGATCTTCATTCTGGCCACCACGGAGGTCCATAAGATCCCCGTCACCGTGCTGTCCAGGTGCCAGCGGTATGATTTCCGCCGGATCTCCGGAGATACCATCGCGGGCCGCCTGGCCCAGATGGCCCAGGCGGAAGCGATACAGGCGGAGGAGAAGGCTCTGCGGTATATCGCGAAAAAAGGCGACGGCTCCATGAGGGACGCCATCAGCCTGTTCGACCAGTGCGCCGCTTTTTATTACGGAGAGACCCTCACTTATGAGAAGGTGCTGGAAGTATTGGGCGCCGTGGACAATGAGGTCTTCAGCCGGCTTCTGCGGACTGTGGCGGCAGGAGATACGGCCGGCAGCATCCGGATGGTGGAGGAGCTGGTGCTCCAGGGCCGGGAGCTTTCCCAGTTCGTACTGGATTTCACCTGGTACATGCGAAATCTCCTGCTGCTGGAAACTGCCGGAGGAGACGAAGAAGTGCTGGATATGACGGCCGAGGATATGGCGCGTCTCCGGGAGGAGGCAAAGCTCATTGACAACGAGACCTTGATGCGCTATATCCGTGTCTTTTCGGAGCTCTCCAGCCAGATGCGCTATGCGGCGGGAAAGCGGGTCCTTTTGGAGCTGGCGGTGATCCGGCTGACAAAGCCTCAGATGGAGGAGAACCTGGATTCCCTGGTCCAGAGGGTGAAAGAGCTGGAGAAGCGTCTGGACAGCGGCCAGTACGCGGCTTCGGCGCCTGCCGGGACGGCTGCTCCGGTCCGGCAGGAGAGCGGGGAAAAGGCCGAGGAGAAGGTGGTGGCCATTTCCAAGGCCCAGTATGAGGATCTGCGGATGATAAGGGAACAGTGGAAGCAGATCATACGGGATCTGGGCGCTTCCATGCGGCCGGCTCTGGCGGAAGCCATCGTGGAGCCTGTGGGAGACGGCGTGATGTCCCTGGGCTTCACCGACGAGACGTATTATCTGATGGGAGCCAGGGAGCAGGTGATCTCCAGGCTGGAGGAATATGTGAAGGCCAACTACCGGAAAGAGATCAAGTTCCAGGCCAAGCTGCTGTCGGACAAGAAAGCCGGAAACACCCGCTACATCAGTGAAGAGGAATTAAAATCGAAAATTCATATGGACATTGTCACGGAAAATAGTTAGAATGATAGGAGATTCGCAAAAGGAGGAATTCGGATATGGCAAAGCGCGGCGGTTTTCCAGGAGGAATGCCTGGCAATATGAATAATCTGATGAAGCAGGCCCAGAGGATGCAGAGGCAGATGGAAGAGGCTCAGAAGGAATTTGAGACCAAGGAGTTCACCGCGTCCGCGGGAGGCGGCGCAGTGGAAGTGACGGTTTCCGGCAAGAGAGAGCTTACGGCTGTCAAGCTGTCGGAGGAAGTGGTGGATCCCGACGACATCGAGATGCTGGAGGATCTGATCATGGCGGCGGCCAATGAGGCGCTTCGGCAGATGGAAGAGGCTTCCTCGGCCAATATGTCCGGTCTGGCAGGCGGCCTTGGCGGAGGCTTCCCGTTCTGATGGATTATTACAGCAGTAAGATCACGGCGCTGATCGAAGAATTTTCCAGGCTTCCGGGCATTGGGGCCAAGACGGCCCAGCGGCTGGCCTTCCATGTGGTGAGCATGCCGGAGGATAAGGTCAAGCGGCTGGCGGATGCCCTGATGGAGGCCAAAGGCGGAGTGCGCTACTGTAAGGAGTGCTATACGCTGACGGATACGGAGCTGTGTCCCATCTGTGCCAGCGAGAAGCGGGATCACAGCACCATCATGGTGGTGGAGACCACCCGGGACCTGGCGGCTTATGAAAAGACAGGCCGGTATGAAGGCGTCTACCATGTGCTCCACGGAGCCATTTCCCCGGCCCTTGGGATCGGGCCGTCGGACATCCGGCTGAAGGAGCTGATGACCAGGCTCCAGGGAGATGTGAAGGAAGTCATCATCGCCACCAACTCCAGTCTGGAGGGGGAGACCACGGCCATGTATATCGCGAAGCTGATCAAGCCCACAGGCATCAAGGTCACCAGGATCGCCAGCGGAGTTCCGGTGGGCGGAGATCTGGAATATATCGATGAAGTGACGCTCCTGCGGGCTTTGGAGGGGCGGACGGAGCTCTAGACGAATACAGCCTGTACCAGGATCATATAGAGCACGGTCCCTCCTCCTATGCTCAGGAGCATATTATGCTTCCATCTGTGTGCCAGGATCACGAAGGCTCCGGCCAGCAGCTCAGGGAGGGCAAATGGCCAGGACAGGAGAGAAACATCTTTAAAACAATATACCACCAGCATCCCCATGATGGCATAGGGGAGCACACGTCCGAGATAAACGACAAATCCGGGCGTTTTTTTATGGGCAGGAAACAGGAGAAAGGGAAGGGCGCGGGTCAGGAAGGTCAGGACCGCGATGATGAGGACAGTCAGCGCCGGTTTCATAAGGAGGCCTCCTTTTTTCTGTATGCGGTCAGGGATACAAAAATGCAGACCATGGCCAGGGGAATGAACCAGTCCGTCCCGAAAAGGACTCTGCACAGGACGGTGAACAGGACGCCCAGGATGGCGGGAGTGTGGTCCTTGGAGCTTTCCCACTGCTCGGTAAAGATCACCAGAAACAGGGCGGTCATGGCAAAGTCGATCCCGGTGGAATCAAAAGGGATCAGATTTCCGGCCGCGCAGCCGATGACGCTGCCCAGGATCCAGTAGAGATGATCCAGCGCCGCGATGAAAAAGAAAAACCATTTCCGGCTGACGCCCTCCGGCGGATCGGCGGAGCACAGGAGAGAATACGTTTCATCTGTCAGGGAAAAGATCAGATAAGGCTTGGCCTTTCCGGTGTCCCGGAATTTGTCCAGCATGGAAAGCCCGTAGAACAGATGGCGGGCGTTGACGGTCAGGGTCAGAAGGACCGTGGACAGCAGATGGAAGGGCTGCACCAGCAGGTCGATGGCGACAAACTGCATGGAACCGGCGTAGATGGCGACACTCATAAAGACTGCCCAGCCCGCATGAAAGCCTTTGCTGCTGAGGAGGACGCCGAAAGCGATCCCCAGGAACAAGTATCCCATGAAAACAGGCAGCGTCAGCGGGAAGGCAGCGCGGAAAGCTTTTTTGATCATAAAAAATCCCTCATTGTCTATAGAATCTGCCCCCATTATAGCTGTTTTGGGTCTTGTATGCAATAATTCAGTTAATTATGAAAAATAAGATATTTATATCAATTAATACAAGAAAAAACTTTAAAAAATCTAAAAAATACTATTGACAAGAAAAAGATTGCGTGCTATTATAAAGACACAACAAAGAAACACAAGCAAATCTTCAAGACAAAGAAGCAGCGAAAGAATCTGACGAGAAAGGATTCTGGATAACAGAACAGATGTAAAGAAATCTGATCTGGTAAAATCGATCCAGAGAGTGACAGGAGTCAGTGGAGATGTGATAGGAATATCAATCAAAATTAGACATACCGGCTGATGGACGAAAAAAGCTTCTCCAAACAAGAGAGATGTATTACACGACAAGATCGTGTAAGGTCGTCAATAAAGGGTCTGGAAGAATTGCTGACATGGAAAATGGAAAGGAGGAGAGTCCACTGGACAGTGAAGCTTCAAAGCTGAAAACTCAATATGATTCTCAGCAGATGGCAGAGAGTTCCTGTAGGAATCGCCTTCTTGATATAGAGAATCAGTAAAAGTCGTAAGTATCCGAATCCGTATATGAAAATATACAAATCGAAGAGAAAGATCGGATCAGATGTGATACCGCCATTGAGGATCATAGAGTTTTCAGCTTAGGAAAAAGAAAGATCAAAGTGTATGCAGGTAATGGAAGAGAAACGTCAAGGTATTGGAAGTTGACGTTAGAAACCGTAGGCTAAGTACAATTTGAAAAGGGCGGGACAGGAAGGTATCACAAGAATTCCTTCGATTCATAAAAAAGAAAAACAACTTTATAATCATAAAAAAGAAAGGGCAGCATCGCCCTTTCTTTTTTGTGCGCCGGAAGAGACCTGTACAGGTCCCGCGGCGCGCAAATCCGGGACACTTTTCTCTTGTTGTTTTTGACAAGGGAAAATGAGTATGGTACACTTATCCTATATGGGTATATGATGAATTCATTTTGAGGTGATACCGTGGACAAGTATGAATTAAGTATCAAAGAGGATAAGATAAGAAAGCACGCTGAGAAAAAGGATTATGCGACTGCGGCGAAGATCGCGGACACCATTGACTGGAGCCGGGTAAAAAATATCAAAATGCTGACTCTGGTCTCTCAGATTTATGAAAAGATCCAGAATTATACAGATGCGAAAAACGTCCTTCTGCTGGCCTATGAAAGAGTCCCCGTGGGACGCCGCATGCTCTATAAGCTGACGGAGCTGTGCGTAAAAGCCGGAAATCTGGATGAAGCGGAGGAGTTTTTTGAGGAGTTTCAGGAGATCGCGCCCAATGACATCAGCAAGCTGATCCTGGCATATCAGATCGAATCGGCCAAGGGAGCCCCCATAGAAAAGCTGATCACGATCCTGGAGCTGTACCGGAAGAACGAGTTTGAAGAGAAGTGGGCTTATGAGCTGGCTTATCTGTATCACAAAGCCGGCTGGGAAAAAGAATGTGTCCAGCTCTGCAATGAGATCATCCTCTGGTTCAGCGTAGGCCCTTATGTGGACAAGGCTCTGAACCTGAAGATGCAGTATGAGCCGCTGACGCCTTCCCAGCAGGAGAAGCTGGTAAATAAGAAGAAGTTTGAAGAGCGGATCAAGGCTGTCGAGCGGGAATTTGAAGAGAAATATTCCCAGGAGACCCTGGAGGCTCCGGAGAATCAGGAAGAGCCCACATTGGAGGAGGAAGGCCTGGAAGAGGCGGCTATGACAGAGGAAGCGGTCATGGAAGGAGATGTCCCGCTTCCGGATACGGAGCTGCAGGATATACAGGCAGATCTGGCTCAGGCTGTTAAGGAGGCCGGAGAGGCTTTTGAGGAAGAGGAAGCCGCGGAAGAGGACGATATGGGGCAGACAAAGGAGTTTCTGCCCAGGGATGATATGTCTGCGACGGAAGAGCTGCCGGATGTGACAGAGCCCGCGCGGGAAGAAGAGACCGTACAGGAGGAGGAAACTGCTCCGTCTCCTGAACCGGAAGAGGAGCAGCCGGAGGAAGAGCCTCATGAAGAGCCGGAAGTCCCTGAGGAGGAGCCGGAAGAGCAGCCTGCTCAGGACTTTGGGAATACGAGGGAGCTGGTCGATGAAGTATCGGCAGCCCTGGCGGCTACGGTGTCGGAGGAGATGGCGGAAGAAGCAGCGGCAGAGCTGCCGGAGGAGCCGGAAGAAGAGCAGGAGCTTCAGATCACCTGCGTGGTGGTGGAAGCTGCCGAGGACGATAAGCGGATAGCCGCTGCGGTGGAGAGCCTGAAAAAGACCCATGAGATCCTGGGGCTTCCCGCAAATCAGGCGGCCAAGATCTCCGCGGGAAAGCTGAATACGAAGGAGATCTCGGGGATCTTTGAAAAACTGGCGGGCCGGGACTTGATCATTGACAGAGCCGGTCAGTTAAATGGACGCGCCGTGTCCGGGCTGGTGAAGGAGCTGCGGCATCCCAGGGCTTCCATGGTGGTGATCCTGGTGGATTCTCCGGAGAAGATCGAGGATCTTCTGGTCTCCCATGAAGATCTGGATGAGCTCTGCGTCTATCTGGAAGAGGACGGCCAGATGAGTCTGGAAGATTTCATCGAGGCGGCGGAAGCGTATGCCCAGTCGGAGGAGTGCGTCATCGACGATATGGCAAAGATGGCCATGTACGCGGCGGCCGAGAGGATGAGAAATGACGGCGCGGCCTTTTCTGAGGAGTCGGCAAGGGCCATGATCGACGACGCCATCGAAAAGGCGGAGCACAGAGGCTTTAAGGGTCTGTTTTCTTCTAAATATGATAAACAGGGTTATTTGATCCTGAAAGAACAATTTTTTTCATAGATAAGGTGAAGTATGAAGGTCAAGCTGATCGCACTGGATCTGGATGGAACGCTGCTGACTACGGATAAAGCGCTCACCGGACATACGGCAGAGGTGCTGTCCCGGGCAGCGGCCCGCGGGATCCATATCGTGCCGGCTACAGGAAGAAGCGTTACAGGTCTCGCACGGGAGGTGCGGGACCTGCCTTTTATCCGCTATGCCATTACGGTCAATGGCGCTGCTGTGTGGGATATAAAGGAAGAAAAGCTGATCGCCCATCACGTTTTTTCCGGAGAGCAGGCGGCGGAGATTTGGAGATTTTTGGAAAAATATCATACGATGATGGATGCCTGCGTGGACGGAGTGGCCAGGATGGATCCGGACTATTACGGCCGTGTGGAACAGTATATGCCGGATGAACCCAGATGCCGTCTGATCCGTACCACCAGGAAACCTACGGAGGACCTGGACAGATGGGTCCTGGATCCCGGAAATCATATTGAAAAGTTTAATCTGTTTTTTCAGAAGGAACGGGAGGCGGACCGGATCCGGGCCAGAGAAGAATTGAAGCGGTTTCAGTATCTGGCGGTGACGGCTTCTCTTGGCAACAACCTGGAGATCAACCATAAAGATGCTACGAAAGGAAACGGTTTAAAGGCTCTGGCGGCTTATCTGGGGGTCCCGCGGGAGGAGACCATGGCTTTCGGAGACGGGGAAAATGATATTTCCATGCTGGAGGCGGCGGGGATCGGAGTGGCGATGGGAAATGCGGAGGACTCCGTAAAAGAGGTTGCGGACTTGGTGACTTTGGAAAATGACCGGGATGGGGTGGCGTATGCCATCGAGACGCAAGTTTTAGATTTGGGAAAAAAGAATGGACTTTAATTATGTGTTTATCGTGGCCCTGCTGATCCTTTTGGCCAGCATCATCCGGGGGAGCATCCGGGGCTTTTTAAAAAGCTGTCTGTCGCTGGCGGCCCTGCTCCTGGCAGGAGTTTTGGTCATGGCCATAAATCCTTTTGTGACAGGTTTTCTGAGAAATTCCACTGGTTTGGACGAATGGATACAGGAAAGAGCGGAAGCGCTGATCTTTGACGGGATGGGAGCCGGGGCGGAAACGGAGGAAGATACCATCATCCTGAGCCAGGATGTGACGGTGCCTGCGGATATAAGACTGCCCGACGGTACTTTTATCCCGGCTGGGACTGTGATCCCGGCGGGGACAGAACTGCCTGCCGGCATCGGCTTTGATGAATTTAAGGAACAGTTGGATACGGGGCTGTCTGCCGCTCAGGAGAGCCAGGTGATCGAGAGCCTGCCTCTGCCGGACAGTTTGAAGAATGCGCTGGAAGAAAATAATAACAGCGCGGTCTATGGACAGATGGGAGCGGAAGGATTTACCGATTATATAGGAGGCTTTATCAGCAATATCTGCCTGAATATCATAGGGTATCTCCTGACTTTCCTGCTGGTGTTTTTCGCGCTCCATATCCTGCTGGTGGTGTTCAACGTGGTGGACCGGATCCCTGTGATCCATGGGATCAACCATATGGCAGGAGCTCTGCTGGGAATCGTAAAGGGGCTTCTCATCCTGGAGATTCTTCTCCTGCTCTTAGTCCCTTTCACGGGGACAGGCTGGGGCAGCAGCATCTTAAACCAGGTGGAGAGCAGCAGGATCCTGAGCTTTTTATACCACAAAAATATACTGGTGAGCTTCCTGATGAAGATAGCGGGAATGTGATGGGACCGAAGAAAGGGATACACAGAGGCGGTTTCATAAAAGTGACGATAGGAACGTCTAAAATCTGTGCAAAATTTACCTTTACAGACCCTTGACAAATCGGGAAATAATATGATATATTGTAAATCCACGGCGGACCTTGATAAGTCCGGCGCGATATAAAAGAAAAAAGTTGTTGACAGAAAGCGGCAGATATGATAGTATATAGAAGTTGTCGCTGATGACGACGAAGCACCTTGATAACTGAACAGTATATTCCAATCCCTGAAAATTCTGTAAAGAAGT
>CAJFUL010000008.1 GCA_904420245.1 Candidatus Paralachnospira avium | reverse complement strand
CACATCGTCAAAGCTGTTGTAGGTGACGGTCATCGTATACTCGTCAACCGAAAGCTCCACATCCGCGCTCTCGCTTCCCAGAGCGGATTCCATCATGCTGGAGAGACCGTCTCCCATGTCGATGAGAGCTTCCACCGGCAGCTTGGTCTCTTCATCCACCTTGATCGTCACATTGGCTTCAAACGCCGACCAGTCCATATCCTCGCTGGGAAGTCCCTCCATGGCTCCGGACATCTCGCCCATCAGATCCTCCATCACATCGCCGGAGATCTGGCCGTTCAGGACGTAGACGGTCTTTCCGTCCACCTTTTCCGTATCCTCCTGGAGCTCATAAGAAACGGCATCGTCAAACATGGAGGAGATGGAGGCCATCTGATCGTCCGTCTCCGCATCCGCTTCCGTCCTGGTCCACTGGCCCGCGCTGCCGGAATAGGTCACCGTCTTTCCGTCTTCCTCCACGGTGTACTGCTCCATATCCACGCTCAGACCCATGACGCTCATGGAGAGCGTTCCTGACATATGGGTGGCCTCAGGCTCCCTGGTGGCTTCCACATCGAAATCCGCCTCGATGCTCAGATCCATATTGACCCCGCTCTGTCCCACAGACATGGCAATGTTCATCCCCAGACCAAAGTCCATGGACGATACCTTTTCCACGTTTGCAGAAACCTGTTCCATCAGTTCCTCTGCCGTGATCTTCTCTCCTCCGCCGCAGCCGGGCAGGATCAGGGCCGCCAGAAGGCACACGCCGGCAAAGATCCCGGAAAACCTATACTTTTTCATAGCATCCTCCCGTTTTTTCTTTTATTATACTATTTCCCCCTGGTTTCGTCCAGCATATAAAGCAGCGCGTTACAGATGGCCGCCGCCACATTGCTGCCGCCCTTCCTTCCTCTGGCCACGATATAAGGAACATCCGCTTCCATGATCAGCTCCTTGGACTGCACCACATTGACAAACCCCACCGGCACGCCGATGACGAGAGCAGGAGAGAGCTTTCCCTCGGTGATCAGCTCATAGAGGCGCACCAGAGCCGTAGGCGCGTTTCCGATGGCAAAGATCAGAGGCGTTCCCATGGCCGCCGCCTTGTCCATGCTGGCCGCCGCCCTGGTGGTCCCGCCGGTCTTGGCCGCTTCCGCCACATCCTCGTCGCCGATGAAACAATGGACCTGACCGCCGTACCTGGCCAGACACTTTTTGTTGATCCCGGAACGCCCCATCTGGGTATCCGTCACGATGGAAGCGCCGTTTCGGATGGCATCAAGAGCCTTCTCCATGACCCCTTCCGAAAAACACAGATTGTCCGCATAGTCAAAATCCGCCGAGGTATGGATGACCCGCTTGATGAGGAGCGCCTTATCCTCCGGGAGCTTCCGGTCTCCCAGTTCCTCCGTGATGATCTCAAAACTCCTCTTCTCGATATCCGCCGGCAGTACTCTTTCCAATTCTACCTTCATGGCCGCACCTCCTAATATTCGATCCCTTTTCTGGCCCCGATCCCCTTGTCAAAGGGATGCTTCACTTTTTTGATCTCCGACACATAATCCGCCAGAGCCAAAAGCTCCTCCGCCGGATCCCTGCCGGTCATCACCACTTCCAGCCGGCCGGGCTTTGTCCTCAGGAAATCCAGGAACCGCTCCCTGTCGATGAGGCCATGGCTGTAGGCGGCCATGAGTTCATCCATCACCAGCACGGCGTTTCCGTCCTCTGCCAGCCGGGAAGCCGTCTCCAAAGCTTCCTCCAGCATCTTCCCGTAGACCTGCGCCGCTTCCTTTTTCTCCTCTTCCGTCATGTTCCAGAAAAATCCAAAGGATCTTTCACAGGGGATCAGCCGGATGCCCGGTATCCGTTCCAGAGAGGCCAGCTCTCCAGAATCCTCATTCTTTAAAAACCGGACCAGGACCACCGGAAGGCCGCAGCCCGCGCTCCTTACCGCCTGCCCGATGGCGGCCGTCGTCTTTCCCTTTCCGTCTCCGCAGTAAATCTGTATCAGTCCCTGCATACTCTGCCTCCTTTTTTAAAGCCCTGCCTCCAGGATCCGGTAGACGGCTTCCATATCCATGTTCTTCCGCACAGCGTCGGCCAGGATGTCATACTGCCGTTCCTTGTAAGCCTCCATATCAAAGGCCCGGATCTCCTCGGCCGAGAAGCCTTTCCTCTCATACAGGGCTGCCGCCACTCCCTTGGCGACAGCCTCCTCGTCAAAGATCCCGTGCACATAAGTTCCGTAAATATTCCCGGCCTGGGCGCCGTCGGCTTTCCCCAGTCCAGAAAGATCCGTCAGAGGCGCCGCTCCGTCTCCGATGACCGTCTCGCCCATATGGATCTCATAGCCGCGGAAGGAGATCCCCGAAAGGCCGGACAGAGGACCTTCCACGGCCCGGAAGCTTCCCTCCGCCTGGGTCCTGGTCTTCTGTCTTTCAAAGACGGTCTCCATGGGAAGGAGCCCCATACCCCGGATCTTTCCTCCTGCTTCCACTCCGTAAGGATCGGAAAGGCTCTCTCCCAGCATCTGGTAGCCTCCGCAGATGCCCATGACCACCGCGCCTGCCGCGGCCCGCTTCACAATGGCCGCCTCCAGTCCGTTCTGGCGCATCCACAGAAGATCCTCCATGGTGTTCTTGGTGCCGGGGAGCAGGATCATATCCGGCTCTCCCAGCTGTCCCGCCGTCTGCACATACCGGAGGCTCACGCCGTCCATGGCCTCAAAAGGCCGGAAATCCGTGAAATTGGAGATCCTGGGAAGGCGGATCACCGCCATATCCACGGCTCCTCCCGCTTCCCGCCTGTCAAACCGTTCCGTCAGGCTGTCCTCGTCGTCGATGTCCACATGGAGATACGGTATGACGCCCACCGTCGGGATCTGGATCCGCTCCTCCAGCATCTTCACTCCCGGCTCCAGGATCGTCTTGTCTCCCCGGAATTTGTTGATGATGGTACCCTTGACCATCTTCCTCTCCTCCGGCTCCAGAAGCTGGATGGTGCCGAACAGCTGGGCGAAGACGCCGCCCCGGTCTATATCCCCGGCCAGAAGCACAGGCGCTCCGGCCAGTTTCGCCATTCCCATGTTGACGATGTCCTCTTCCTTCAGGTTGATCTCCGCCGGGCTCCCGGCTCCCTCCAGGACGATGATGTCATACTCCTCCTCCAGGGAGCGGTATGCCTTCATGATGTCCGGGATCAGAGCCTTTTTATACTTGAAATATTCCCGGGCCGGCATATTTCCCCGCACCTCGCCGTTTACGATCACCTGGGAACCGGTATCGTTGGTGGGCTTCAGCAGGATCGGGTTCATCCGAACGGAAGGCTCGATCCCGGCCGCCTCCGCCTGCATCACCTGGGCTCTGCCCATCTCCAGCCCCTCCGAGGTGATATAGGAATTGAGGGCCATATTCTGGGATTTAAAGGGGGCCGCCTTCCAGCCGTCCTGCTTAAAGACCCGCAGGAGCCCTCCCGTCAGAAGGCTCTTTCCCGCGTTGGACATGGTCCCCTGTATCATGATCGCTCTCGCCATGCTATCCCTCCTCAAAAATTTTCTCCAAAGCCGCCAGAAGCTTTTCATTCTCTTCACGGGTCCGGACCGCGGCCCGGTAATAGCCAGGTCCCAGTCCCCGGTAATTGCTGCAGTCCCGGATCAGGATCCCCTCTCTTAAAAGGGCGCCGGAAAGCTCTTTCTCCCCGCAGTAAAAAAACAGGTAATTGGCGCTTCCTCCATAGAGGATGAGCGGAAGATCCGCAAGCCGCCTTTTCAGCCATTCCCGCTCTTCCCTCACATACCGGACCGACTCCTTCACGAAGTCCGTCTGAGAGAGAGCCGCCACTCCCGCCATCTGGGCCGGGAGGGAAACGCTCCAGGGCTGCCGCAGCTCATTCATCCCATCCAAAAGCGCCTCATCCGCGCAGAGTCCGTATCCCAGCCGGAGCCCCGCGCAGGCGTAAGTCTTGGTAAAGGCCTTCAGGAGGAAAAGACCGCCGCCGGCCAGGCTGCCGCCCATGGCATAGGACGCCTTATCCTCCAGAAAATCCAGGAAGCACTCGTCCAGGACCAGCAGGATCCCCTTTTCCCGGCAGCGCTCCAGCACCTTTGTGAGCAGCGCCCTCTCCGTCAGGAGTCCCGTCGGATTGTTGGGGTTGCAGAGGAACGCCATATCCAGATCCTCCGTGAGAGCCTCCAGATAGTCCTCCCCCATCCGGAACCCCCGCTCCGGCAAAAGCTGGTAAAACCGGCACTCACAGCCCCCGGCCGAGAGAGCCTGCTCATATTCCGCAAAGGCAGGAGCCGTCAAAAGCGCTTTCTTCGGCCGTTTTGCCTGGGCCAGCAAGAAGATCAGCTCTGCCGCGCCGTTTCCGCAGATCACCTGCCGCGCATCCACGCCCTCCGCCTTTCCGATGGCCGCCCGAAGCTCGGTGCAGTCCGGATCCGGATAGTGCTCCGAAGCTTCCACGCCCCGCCTGGCCGCCTCTCTCACGGCTTCTGGCATCCCCAGTGGGTTTAAGTTGGCGGAAAAATCCAGCGCCCCGCTGTTTCGGTATATATTTCCTCCGTGTATATGCTTCACATCTCTACCTCGTCAAAACTGAAAGATCACTCCGTACAGGAGATAGGAGATCCCCATGAACAGCACCATGCCCAGGAAAGCCGTCACATACATCAGCCTGTTGGCCCTGCGGATATCCTCGGCCTCCACCTGCCTTCCGGCATCTCCGATGGTGGGTTTCCGGTGAAGGACGCCGAAATACCAGGCATCCCCCGCCAGCTGGACGCCCAGAGCGCCGGCCATCACAGCCTCCGTCTGGGCCGAATTGGGACTTGCGTGATTGCGCCGGTCCCTCCGGAATATGCGCCAGGCGTTCTTTCCGTCCATGCCGCAAAAAAAGCTGCCGAGGATCATGAGGAGGGCCGAGATCCTGGCGGGGATATAGTTGCAGATATCGTCCAGCCACGCGGCCGCACGCCCGAAATACAGGTACTTGTCGTTTTTATAGGCGATCATGGAATCCATGGTATTGACCGCCTTATAAAAAAATCCCAGGACAGCGCCTCCAAAGGCCATATAGAGCATGGGAGCGATGACTCCGTCGGAGGTATTTTCCGCCACGGTCTCCACAGCCGCCTTGGCTACTCCCTCTTCCGTCAGATTTTCCGTATCCCGGCCCACGATCCAGGAGACGGCCTTCCTGGCTTTTCCAAGATCTCCCTTCCGAAGCTGCACCCAGACCTTCATGCTCTCCTTTTCCAGGGCTCTGGCGGCGATGAGCTGATAGCACATGAAGCACTCGATGGCCAGCCTGAGATAGGGATGGATCAGCCCCGCCAATAGGAGGATCCCAAACGGGATGCCTGTAGAAACCATCAGCACCAGGACCACCAGGACAGCGCCTCCGGCGATCTCGTCTCCCGGCGTATCCGGAAACAGTTTCCGGATCCCCTTCTCCAGAAGAGAGATCAGTTTTCCGATAAAGACCACCGGATGAGGCATCCAGTGGGGATCTCCAAAGATCCAGTCCAGCAAGAATCCGACACCCAGCGCTACGGTAAATTCAATCATCTTATGGTATGCTCCTAATCTCCGTAAATTTTTTCCGGCCCTGCCGCCAGTCCTCCTCCCGGACCGTCACCCGGTAGCCCCGTCCGTTTCCTGCCTGCCAGTGATAAAAGCCTGCGCCCTCCGGACCGAAGCGCTCCATCAGAGCCATGATCCCGCCTCCGTGGATCACAAAGGCGCAAGATTTCTCCCCGGACAGAAACGCTTCCTCCAAAGCCTCTTCAAAGGCCAGAAAGACCCTGGCGGAAAAATCCTCTTTGCTCTCTCCTCCGGGAGGGGCTTTCTGGCCGCCCGTCCCGATCCATTCTCTGTAAGCCGGATCCTCCGAAAGCTCTTCGTAGTTCTTATTCTCAAACGCGCCGAAACTGCACTCGTCCAGGCCGGAAAGCACCCTGGACGGGATCCCCGGGAATAAGAGCCCTGCCGTCTCCACCGCCCTCTTTAAGGTGCTGGTAAAGACCTTCCCGGGAAGGGGGACAGATACTCCGTCCTTCCAGACTTCCTCAAGGAGCTCCTTTCGCCCCTCCGGCGCCAGAGGCTCGTCCGTCGTACCGATATACCGCTTTTCCAGATTTCCCCTGGTCTTTCCATGACGGATCAGATTAATTTCCATCGCTTCTCACCCCTTGATCTTCTGAGGGATCCCGGCCACCACCCGGTAGACCTCACCGGCCTCCGCCGCCAGCCTGCATAAGATCCTCCCAGCCGCCTCCCTCCATTTCCGTTCAAAAGGGTCCAGAGGCACGATCCCGTATCCGATCTCGTCAGCCGTAAAGATCATATTCCCGGCGGCGGCCCTGGAGAGGAGCTCCCGCTCGATCTCCTCTTTTTCCATCCCGTCCAGAAGGGCCTGCCGGATATACTGGTGGACGCCGGCAAAGACCTGTCCGCCGCAGCCGTCCGCCAGGGACTTCGCGAAAGCCGACTTTCCCTGAAACGCTCCTCCGATGATCAGTATCATATCCTTCCCCCTTTTCTCACAGACAAGCAGCCGCTGCGTAGGCCAGCCCCAGGACCAGCTCGCAGTTTTCGATGAACCATCCGGCCAGATCCCCGGTGATGCCGCCGAACTCCCTGTAGGACTTGATCCGGTAGTGGACAAAAGCCACAAGGACCAGCAGGATCGCCAGGACGCCGGCCTTCCAGTCTAAGAGCACCATCCCGGCTCCGGAAAGGACGATCCAGACTCCCAGGGCCGCCCTGGTGACATATTTTTCCGCCGCCGTGGAAAACGTGGCCAGAAGGCCGTTTTTCCTGGCGTTTTTAAAGGTGACGGTGGACATCCCGGCCACAGATCTGGAAAAGACAAATCCCACGGCCGCCACCGGAAGCAGCCGGTCCGGCACTGCGCTCCAGATCCCCAGGGAAAGGACCAGATAGAGACCGCCCTTTATGATGGCGAAGGCTCCCGTATGGGAATCCTTGAGGATCTCCAGCTTCCGCTCCCGCTCCTGGCAGGAAGCCAGGGCATCCGAAGTATCCAGATAACCGTCCATATGGATGCCGCCTGTCACCAGGATCGGAATGGCCGTAAGGCCCGCCGCCCGGAAAAGCCCCGGCAGGGACAGATAGGCGCAGAGCGCCCCGAATCCCCAGAAAACGGCTCCCACGGCTACTCCCACCAACGGGAAGAAGGCCATGACATATTTCATCTTTTCCGGTTCCCAGTCCGGTTTTGGCATGGGGATCTTGGAATACATGGCAAAAGCCAGCAAAAATGAGTTGATCAAAGCAGTTCTCCTTTCCGGCAGAGAGGGATCCCATAAACTACTTCCACAAAGCTGTCAGAAAGAGAAGCCAGCTTCTGGTTCAGCTCTCCCAAGATCCTCTGATATTCTTTCGTGGACTCTTCATAGGCGATCCCGTCGGAAAAGACTTCGTTGGTGACCACCACCAGATGCTCCGTCTGTCCGGCCAGCCTCCGGATCCCCGAAAAGATCTCCTGGACTGCCCGGTCTTTCGCCCCTTCCTCCATATAGAGTTCATTGGCCGCCAGATTGGACATACATTCCAAAAGGGCCGACGGCTTCTCCCCGCCGGAGGCAGGGAGCTCCACTTCCTTTAAGCCGAGGGGGCACTCCACCGTCTCGAATCCCTTTCCACGGCGCATATCCCTGTGGCGGGCGATCCTCTTCCTGCTCTCGTCATCATATGGATACATGGTGGCGATGTAATACCGCTTCCCATTCCCGCTAAGCCGCAGCAGCAGATCTTCGCTGTACGCGGATTTGCCGCTGCCGCTGCCTCCCGTTACCGTCACAAACATGACTCCATCTCCTATAAGGGCTGATACTGCTCCACCTGCATATCGTCAAAGGTGGCCATGGTATGGTAAACGGTCATGGCCATATCCAGCACCGGAAGGGCCGCCATGGCTCCCGTCCCCTCTCCCAGGCACATCTCGCAGCAGAGCATGGGCGAAAGTCCCAGCGCCTCCAATACCAGTCCGCCGGCCGGCTCCTTGGATACATGGGAAGCGATCATGAAATCCTTTGCCTCCGGCAGCAGCGCAGCCGCCAGGAGGGCCGAAACGCTGGAGATGAAGCCGTCCAGCATCACCGGGATCCTGTATACGGCGCCGCCCAAAAAGACTCCCATGAGCCCGGCGATGTCATAGCCGCCCACCTTGCACAGGACGTCGATGGGATCTTCCTGATCCGGCTTATGGAGCTTCAGGGCGTCTTCGATCACCTGGATCTTGTGGAGGAGGCCCTGGTCGGAAAGACCTGCTCCCTTTCCGGTCATCCGCTCCGCCGGCTGGGAGAGGAGGGCCGCCGCCACAGCGCTGCTGGTGGTGGTATTCCCGATGCCCATCTCCCCGGTGGCCAGGATGTCATACCCCTGCCGCTTTAACTGACCCGCCAGTTCCAGGCCTGTCAGGATCCCCATGAGAGCTTCCTTCCTGGTCATGGCCGGTTCCTTGGCCAGATTCCTGGTGCCCTTGCGGATCTTGCGGGCAAGGAGAGTGCGGGGACTCACCGGCGTATCCTCCTGCGGGAGCTCCTCCATGAGGGGACCCTCCGCCGCCATGCCGATGTCCACCGGAAATACATCCGTTCCGGCCGCCTGGGCCATGACGGTCACCGTGGTGCTGCCCTCCGCCATATTCTGGGCCACGATGGCCGTCACCTCATTTCCCGTCTGGGTGACGCCTTCCTCGATCACCCCATTGTCGGCGCACATGGCGATCAGGGCCCTTTTTTCGATGCGGGGCCTGCTGTTTCCCGAGATCCCCGCCAGCTTCGTCACATTTCTTTCCAGGATCCCCAGACTCTTAAGGGGCTTGGCGATGGTATCCCACCGCTTCGCCGTCTGCTCCATGGCCTCCTTATCCAGGGGTCTCACCTGCTCTAAATGTTTTCTCAGCCTTTCCTCCAGTATCTTCTCCTCCACTTTTATCCTTCTCCTTTCTCAAAAGCCCGGCATCGATCCAGGAACCGGGCGGCCGCCGCCGGATTTCCGTAGTAGTACAGATGCGGGAAACCCGCCAGCAGATCTCCCCTGCTCACCATGCAGGGCCAGCTGCGGCTGCCGGAAGGCTTCTCCGCCCGAAAAGCCTGTCCGTTCTCCGTCGTATCCCAATAGTGGAATTCATGGGCCGGGAACTGCTCTCCCGCCTTTCCCAGCATACAGTCCTCTCTGGCCGTCAGCGTCACATATCCAAACCGCTGGAGCCGTTCCGTCCGAAAGCCCTTCCCGGACAAAACTCCGGCCATGGGCCACGGACGGCCGTCCGCATCCTCTAAGGACTCCTGGAGATACAGGAAACCGCCGCACTCCGCCAGGCAGGGGAGCCCGCCTTCCACCGCTTCTTTCACCGCTTTCCTCATATCTCCATTCCCGGACAGGGCCCGGGCATAGAGCTCCGGGTAACCGCCGCCCAAGAGCAGCCCGCAGGCTCCCTCCGGAAGTCCTGCGTCCCGCAACGGGCTGAAAAACAAAAGCTCCGCCCCCAGATCCCGCAGAAGCTGCAGATTGTCCTCATAATAGAAATCAAACGCCTCGTCCCTGGCCACCGCCAGCCGGACCGGACTGCCCTTCTCCGGAAGCTCCGGTCCCGGTCCGGAAAGAGGCGGCGCCTCTTTCGCCAGGGAAAGGAGACCGGAAAGATCCACCGTCTCCGAAAGGACCGAGGCCAGCTTCTTAAGCTGTTCCCTAAGGTCGGAGATCTCCTCCGGCCGCTTCAGTCCCAGGTGCCTGCTTTCTAAAAAACAGTCCGTAAGCTTCGGCACATATCCATATACCCGCACCGGAAGCTCCTTCTCGATGGCCTCCCTCAGCCGTCCGTAGATCATGGGAGATACCTGGTTCAAGATCACGCCCCGGATCATGGGCTTCTCCTGGAATTCCAAAAATCCCTTGATCACAGCAGCCGCCGACAGGCTCATCCCCCGGCAGTTTACGATCAAGACCACCGGCGTATCCGTCCACTGCGCCACCTGGCTGGTGCTGGCCTCTCTGGAGATGCCGCCCAGACCGTCATAGTAGCCCATGACGCCCTCGATCACGGAAAGCTCTGCGCCCTCGCTGCCTCTCCTCAGCAGATACCGCAGCGTATCCCGGTCCGTGAAAAAGCTGTCCAGGTTCCGGGACGGCAGAGACAGAACGCTCCTGTGGAACATGGGATCGATATAATCAGGTCCGCACTTAAAGGAAGCCAGACGGACTCCCGCTTCTTTCCAGGCGGCCAGGAGGCCGCAGGTGATCATGGTCTTCCCGCTTCCGCTCCCCGGCGCGGCAAAGAGGAGCCTGGGCACCGTTTCACTCCCCATTTTCCATCCCTCCCGAAAAGCTGATGACATAGACCGGATTCATCCCCATCATCATCTCGTAATTTCCCAGACGCCGTCCGCGGGAAGCGGCCACCTGGGACACTTCCAGATCCCTGACCGGAAGCTCCTTCACTAAAGCCATGGCCTCCGCCACCGTCTCCAGGGCAATGGCGTTGATCACCACCCGGACACGGGGATTTTTTTCCAGGAGGACCGCTGCGATCTCTTTCAGGTTCCCGGAGGAGCCTCCGATGAAGGCGTGGGTGGGCGCTTCCAGACCGGAGAGAGCTTCCGGCGCCGTCCCCTCTATGATCTCCAGGTTGGGCACCCCGAATCTTTTCCGGTTCTGCCTGATGACCTCTGCCGCCTCCGGCTTCTTCTCGATGGCGTAGACTCTTCCCTCCGGCGCCTGGAGAGCCGCCTCCACCGAGACGGACCCCGTTCCGGCGCCCACGTCGTAGATCACCGAATCCCTCTTAAGTTCCAGCCGGGACAGGGATACGGCCCGCACTTCAAGCTTTGTCATGGGGGCCTTGTCCCGGAAGAAGGCCTCATCCCGGATCCCATGGGTCACGGGGATGCGTCCTGCCTCCGGATTTTCGATGAGGGCCGCCGCCAGAGGAGCGAATTCCAGACCGGAAAGCTCCTCCGGCGTTCCCCTTCGGATCCGCTCGTTTTCGTAGGAAAGCTCCTCGCCCACGGTCACCGCCACGTCTGAAAGGCCGTACTCCATCAGCTCCCGGCACATTTCCCCGACGCTCCCCTTTCCGCCCAAAAGGGTCAGGACCTTCCTGTTTTCCCGGACCGCCGCTATCAAGTTTTCCCGGCGTCCGTGGATGCTCATGAACACCGCATCGTCCCAGGAGACTCCCAGCCTGTCGGCCAGATAGACCAAAGACGAGACGCCCGGGATGCAGACGGTCTCATAGCCCTCCTCCAGGAGCAGGGGCAGCAGCCCTTTGGCTCCGCTGTAAAAGCCCAGGTCTCCGGAAAAAGCCACGCAGATGTGGGAATATTCCGGGTGGGCTTTTATAAACTCCAGGATCTCCCGGTTTTTATAGGAGGCAAAGGAGGGCTTTCCAAATACTGTCAGAGAATCCACCATCCTCCCGGCCCCCACGATGGCGCTGCAGGAGGAGAACGCCTCTCTGGCCTCCTCCGTCATCTGGGAGAGGGCTCCGGTGCCGATGGATACCAGGGAGATCTTCTGTCTGTCCGGCTTTTCCGGACTTTCCGGCCGCAGCTTCCTTCCATAGAGGGCTCCGATCTGTTCCAGAGCCTCCTCAAAAGAGCAGCCCTCCGTCTCCTCCGGCCTTCCCACCACCACGGCCGCCGCCCCGGCGCGCCTGGCGGCCCGCAGCTTGTCCCCGTATCCGCCTGTCTTTCCGGACGCCTTTGTGACAAGCCAGGAGATCCCATACTGCTTCATGGTGGCGTAGTTCATCTCCTCGGTAAAGGGGCCCTGCATACAGATCAGGTTCCGTCCCTCAAAGCCGAGAGCGCGGCTCTTTGCCACCGATTCCTCCGTGGACAGGACCCTGGCATAGACTCGGTCCCTGTAGTCCTCCAGAGCCGTATATTCGGAAAGCTCCTTACTCCCCGTGGCCGCCAGGATATTCCCGGTCTTGTCCTTTAAAAACTCCACCGCTTCCCGGACGCTTCCCACAAAGAAACAGTCCTCCTCCGGCGCCTGCTCCTCTTCCCTCAGGAGCCGGAGATAGGGAAGGCCCGCCTTCCCGGCAGCTTCCCGGATATTCTCAGAAACAGCCACTGCATAGGGATGAGTCGCGTCCGCCGCGCAGGAAAACGCGCCCTTTTCCATCAGCTCCTCCATCTGGGAGGCGTCCATCCTCCCGGCCCGGCAGGTGATGCCCTCTCCCTCCGGGAGCAGAGTCTCTCCATATTCCGTAGCCACGCAGACAAGGGCCGGGATCCCGGCCCTCTTCAGGGCTTCCGCCAGGCGGCGCCCCTCTGTAGTCCCTGCAAATACCAGTACCTGCTCCATGTCTCTCCCTCCGCCTCTACTGCCTCTCGCCTTCTGCCCGGTATCCTCTGGGGGTCACCATCTTTCCCCCGATCTTTTTCGTCTGGGAATTTCCGATCCAGACGGTGGTGAACATATCCACCTGAGTGTCCCGCAGCTCCTTCAGAGAGAGCACATGGCCTTCCTCTCCGTCCCGGCCGATATTCCGCACATATCCGCAGACCGTCTCGGGACTCCTGTGGACCAGGACCAGATCGCAGGCCCTCTGGAGATAGTCCTTCCGCTTTTTGCTGGAAGGGTTGTATAGACAGATCACAAAATCCGCCTCCGCCGCCAGGGAAAGGCGTTTTTCGATCTTTTCCCAGGGCGTCAGAAGGTCGCTCAAGCTGATCACGGCAAAATCATGGATCAGAGGCGCGCCCAGGACCAGCGCTCCGCTGGTGGCCGCCGTAAGGCCTCCCACCAGTTTAAGCTCCACCTGAGGATACTCGGTCCCGATCTCATACATCAGGCCGCTCATGCCGTAGACTCCCGCATCGCCGCTGCAGATCATGGCCACGGTCTGTCCCTTCATGGCCTCCTCAAAGGCCATCCGGCACCGTTCCGCCTCTTTACGCATGGGCGTGGTCAAAAACTGCTTGCCCGGAAAATGTTCCTTCACCAGATCCACATAGACCGTGTAGCCCACGATCACATCGCTCTTTCTCAGGACCTCCGCCGCCTCAATGGTCATCTTCTCGTACTGGCCGGGACCGATCCCGACTACATATATGGTATTCAATGGTCTTTCTCCTTTTCAAAATATACGGGGATCTCTCTGGAAGCGGCCGCCGCCGTCACGCCATCCCCCGCCTGCTTCTTAAGGACCAGCTTCCCGCCGCAGCATACGGCCGCCCGCTCGCAGACCGAATCCACGCCCACCGTCTTCTCCACAAAGGCGGACCGGGAAAACTCTCCAGGAGCTTTCTTAAGCTCGTCTCCGGAAAAAAAGCGGATGGGAAGGCCCCAGTCTTTTACCAGGGATAAAAGCCCT
>CAJFUL010000007.1 GCA_904420245.1 Candidatus Paralachnospira avium | reverse complement strand
CCTTTGTCATGTTGTAATTCCGCTGCTTGCATTCCGTACATGCCAATGTAATCCTTACACGCACAACTTCCACCTCCGTTATCATTTCTTGTAAATCGGGCCAAAAAAAAAGAGCCCTTTTGCTTCCATACGCCCGCTAAGTATACCACAGTTCCCGCCTGTAGTCAAGGCTTTTCGCGGTTTCCCGAACCTGCCGCTCCCTTTCGGAGTACATCTGCTCCCGGAACAAAAAATCCGGACGCCACAGACAGCCGCGGCAGCGGGCAGAGCCGCTGCCGCGGCCCTCCCCGCGCCGAAACCGTTCTATGCCCCGGCCTGCCTTCCCGTTCCTCCCGTTTCCGGCCGGGACGGCTCCTCTATCCGGGCCTCTGCCTGCCCGCTGCTTATGCCTTCTCCTGCATTGGGATTGGTAAAGGAATACGCCGCGTCCGCGGCAAAGACGGCCGCCAGCAGGATACAGAAGGGGATCAGGATCTTCCTGGGGATCCGGCGGAACCAGTTGTCCAGGACAGGCGCAAGCACGTAGACGATGGCCACGCCGCCCAGGCCGAATACCAAAAGGCCCTCGGCGCAGATCCTCCCATGGAGATTCAGGAAGTATCCGCTGTAATCCCACCACTTCATCCCATTATGGGTCATTTCCAGATAATACGCCGTAAAATACTCCACCACGCCGCACAGAGTGATGGCCGCCAGAAATTCCAGCACCGGCTTTTTCCGCAGACGGTTCAGCAGTATGAGGATCATGACGCCGCCCGCTCCATAGATGGGAAGCCAGGGGCCGTGGAGCACGCCCCGGTTTACGAACCTGCCGTCGGAGATCAGATGGAGGGCCACCTCCCACAGCCACCCGATGAATGAAAAACTGAAGAACATCAACACCAGGGAGCAGATGGAATAGCGGCGGATATACTGCAGCGTCTCCATGCGCACGCGCCGTTCTTTTTCGGGAACGGGATGGAGCCGTCCCGGATAAGCCTCTCCTCTGGCAGCCGCCTTATAGACCTCCGCCTTGATCCTCCGGCTCTCCGCCTCCTCATAAGCCCGTTCCTGGGGAGAATTCCAGAGGACCACGCCGAACCATTTCGCCATAAAACCCCGGACGCCCCGGAGCTCCTCCGCCTGTTCCGGATCCGGCCTGCCCATGGCCGCGAAGACTTCCTCATAGACCCGGCGTCTCGTCTCTTCGCCGGCCTTTTCAAACAGATACCTGTCATTCAGGTATTCCGCGCCCGGGATCCCGCCGCCAATGGCCGTCTCCCGGTATCTGGCATAGTATTCGCTGAAGGCCGAGACCTTATACGGATTCGAGTACAGGATCTCCGTCAGGCCGAACGTCAAAGACCCCAGCAAGGACCATCCTATAAAGGAAAGCTCAAAGACGAAGCACTCCCATTTATGCCCTTTCATCATCCTCCTGGACAGGGTAATGGCCTGCCTGGCGGACAGGGACGGGTTTTCCGCCTCGATATACGGCACCAGATAGTAGGAATAATGCTTGATAAAACCGCCGATCACCGTAAGGCTCCACAAAAACTGGAACGCGGACGTCACGAACATGACCCAGGAAACCTTCGCCCATCTTTTCACCCGGAGGAAATACACGAACCTCTGGATGGGCACCTGCTCGTAAACACGCCCTTCCAGAAAGATCCTCCTGGAGACCGCCGTATACATATTGGTAAGGAAAAACCACAAAAGAAACGAAAAGCCCGTACTGAATAAGATAGAAACCAGAAGGGCCAGGTTCTCAGAGCCGGAGATGTTCCGCACCGCCGAGACGATGGTCACCAGGAAAGAACCGCTGGTGATCCCGTTCACCACCTTCGCCAGGACGCCCCGCCTTCTTCCCAGGACCGGATGCTCCTCCTCCTTTTCTTCTTTCTGAGGCCGGCTGACCTGGTTCTTCTCCTCCCACTCCTGGATCAGATCCTCATAGACGATGGACATGCTCCCCATACTCAGGAACTGAGAGCTCAAGCTCTCCTCCTGCCGGGAAGAATACGTCCTCACGATCTGCAGGGAGCTGGAAAACTCCGCTCCCATAAAGGCCGCGATGAGGCAGACTGCCACATACAGAAAATAATGATTCTTGAAAGCTTTTCTGCCCTCCCGCTTCGCTTCCCCCCTGCTCAACATAAGGCTCTCCTTTTTATAAACTGAACAACTTGGTCGCGATAAAGAAATAAATGGCGATGGCCGCCGCATCCACGCAGGTGGTGATCAGCGGCGAAGCCATGATGGCCGGATCCAGCCGGCATCTCTTGGCCAGCATCGGCAGCATACAGCCGATCAGCTCCGCCAAGGTCACGGTGCAGACCAGCGTCAGCCCGATCAGCAAAGCCAGCTTCATATCATGATACATGATCAGGATCCTGGCGCCGTTGGCCACGGCCAGCGTGGTGCTCACCGCCATGGCCACCCGGATCTCCTTCCAGACCACCTTAAAGACATCCCGCAAACGGATCTCATCCACCGCCATGCCGCAGATGATCAGCGTGGCGCTCTGAGAACCGCAATTGCCGCTGGTATCCATGATCATGGGAATGAAGGATACCAGAAGCGGGATGGCCGCGAAAGCAGTTTCATATTTGGTGATGATCATGCCCGTGAACGTGGCGGAAAACATCAGGACCAGCAGCCAGGGGATCCTGTTCCTGGCATGACGCAGCACAGAAGTCCCGAAATAGGTGCTCTCACTGGGCTGGATGGCCGCCATCAGGGTCATATCCTCTGTGTTCTCATCCTGCATGACCTCCATGGCATCGTCTACCGTTACGATGCCCACCATGCACCCCTCTTTATCCACAACAGGCAGCGCGATCAGGCCGTATTTGCGCACCAGCTTGGCCGCCTCCTCCTGGTCGTCGTAGGTATTGACCTTGATGATGTTGGATTCCATGATGTCCTCGATGACGGTATCCTCATGGGAGATCAGCAGCGCCCTGGCCGTCACGATGCCCAAAAGCTTTTTATTCTGGATCACATAGCAGGTATAGATGGTCTCGCTGTCAATGCCGACTCTGCGGATCTTCTCCAGAGCCTCCTTCACCGTCATCCGGGGCTTCAGATCCACATACTCCACCGTCATGATGCTGCCGACGCTGTCCTCCGGATAGCTGAGGAGCTGGTTTAACTGCCTGCGGGTCTCCGGGTCCGTGCGGGCCAGGATCCTCTCCACCACATTGGCCGGCATCTCCTCCAGCACGTCCGCCGCGTCGTCCAAAAACATCTCGTCCAGGACCTCAGAAAGTTCCCGCTCCGTCAGGGCTTCCACCAGGATCTGCTGCTGCTTCGGCTCCATGTAGCTGAAGGTCTCCGCCGCCTCTTCCTTTCCGATGAGCCGGAAGGCCATGACCATTTCCTTCTCCGGAAGCTGTTCCAAAAGATCCGCCAGATCCACCTCATTCATCTGGGCAAAGGCCTCTTTGATCTTCTTGTACTGCCTGCCGGCCAGCAGTTCGCAAACTTCTTTTTCTACCATGCTTTGCCTCCTTTTACGTATTTTCATTTTCCGATACGCAAAACATGAGACAAAAGCCCTCTAAAGCCTGCCGACGGCAGACCCATGGGCGTTTTCCGTCATGTTTTGCCTGCAACTGCAACTACCGTCTGGATCCATGAGTCCACCGTCCTTTCTCTCAAAATATCCCTGCTGCCGCAGGGTCCCGCGCCTGTTTCATGCCGAGCAGAAGCAGCCTTCCGTCCGCCGTATCATACGCCCGCGGACCACTGGCCCGCGGCGGCGGTCCTGCCGTCAGGCAATGCCCGCAGGCGCCTCCTTCGCGGCGCGCTTTTCCCCGCACAGGAAAAAAGGATCCTGCCATGCAGGATCCTCCGCCTGCGGCGGGCCGCATAAGCGGCAGGGTTCCTCTCCGCCGCATACAGGTCCCACGGAGTGTTTCTGTTCTATGGAAACAAAGTTTCCCATAGAGCAGGAAGAGGCACGTCCGTGCCTGGATGACGTGCCTCTTTCGCCTATAACATTTATACTATACTTTTCTTTGGATTGTCAACCTGGTTTACATGGATTTTACATGGTCATTGGTCCATGTCCACCGTCACCTTATCCAGATGCCAGATGTCGTCCACATACTGCTTGATGGTCCTGTCGGAGGTGAACTTGCCGGAGCAGGCCACATTGAGGATCGCCGCCTTGGCCCACCATTTCTCATCCCGGTAAGCCTTGTCGATCCGCTCATGAGCTTCCGCATAAGAACGGAAATCCTTCAGATTGAAATAGGTGTCCGCCCTGCTGGTGCTGAGGGTATTCAGCAGGGAATTGTACAGATCCCGGAACAGCTCCGGATTGCTGGGAGAATAATAGCCATTGATCAGCTGCATCAGCACCCGGCGGATATCCTGATCGTTGTTGAAGATGTCCATGGGATTGTAGCCGCCGTTGGTCTCGTAACCGATCACCTCGTCGGCGCTCATGCCGAAGATGAAGGCATATTCCTTGCCCACTTCCTCCACGATCTCCACGTTGGCGCCGTCCATGGTGCCCAGGGTGATGGCGCCGTTGAGCATGAACTTCATATTGCTGGTGCCGGAAGCCTCCTTGCTGGCCGTGGAGATCTGCTCGCTGACGTCAGCCGCCGCGAAGATCAGCTCGGCATTGGACACCCGGTAGTCCTCGATGAAGACCACCTTGATCTTCCCATGGATGGACTTGTCGTTGTTGATCACATCGGCCACGGAATTGATCAGCTTGATGGTGAGTTTTGCGATCTTATATCCCGCCGCCGCCTTAGCTCCGAAGATGAAGGTCCTGGGGACCATATCCATATCCGGATTGTCCTTCAGCTGATTATACAGGTACATCACATGGAGGATGTTGAGCAGCTGCCTCTTGTACTCGTGAAGCCGCTTCACCTGGACGTCAAAGATGGATCTGGGATCCACGTCAATGCCGTTGTGCTCTTTGATATACTTGGCCAGACGGATCTTGTTCTGATACTTGATGTTCATGAACTCCTGCTGGCATTTCTCATCATCGGCATAAATGGCCAGTTTCTTGATATGGGGCAGATCCGTGATCCACTCGTCCCCGATCTTGCTGGTGACCCAGTCGGCCAGCCGCTCATTTCCATGGAGCAGGAAACGTCTCTGGGTGATGCCGTTGGTCTTATTGTTGAACTTCTCCGGAGTCATCTCGTAGAAATCCTTCAGGACCTTCTTCTTCAGGATCTCCGTATGGAGCTGCGCCACGCCGTTGACGGAAAAGCTTCCCGCGATGGCCAGATGGGCCATCTTCACCTGGCCGTCGTAAATGATGGCCATGCTGCGGACCTTATCCTCGTTTCCGGGATACATCTGACGGATCTGCTCCACAAACCGGCGGTTGATCTCCTCCACGATCTGATAGATCCTGGGAAGCAGCCTGGAAAACAGCTCGATGGGCCATTTTTCCAGAGCCTCCGCCATGATGGTGTGGTTGGTATACGCGCAGGTCCTGGTGGTGATGTCCCACGCATCCTCCCAGCTGAGGCCCTCTTCGTCCACCAGGATCCGCATCAGCTCCGCCACCGCCACGGAAGGATGGGTGTCGTTCATCTGGAACACCACCTTCTTCGGCAGGTCATGGATGTCGCTGTGGTTGGCCTTGAATTTCATGATGGCCCTCTGGACGCTGGCGGAAATGAAGAAATACTGCTGCTTCAACCGCAGCTCCTTGCCCGCGTAGTGGTTGTCGTTGGGATAAAGCACCTCTACGATATTCTTCGCCAGGTTTTCCTGCTCCACAGCCGTGCGGTAGTCGCCTTTGTCAAAGGACTCCAGATTAAACGTATTGATGGGCTCCGCGTCCCAGATCATCAGGGTGTTGACCACATTGTTCCCATAGCCGACGATGGGCATATCATAGGGGACCGCGCGGACAGACTGATAGCCTTCCTGGATAAAATGGTTGCGGCCGTCCTTCCACTCCGTCCGGACATAGCCGCCGAACTTCACCTCTACGGCGTACTCATCCCGGCGCACCTCAAAGGGATTTCCGTCCCGGAGCCAGTCGTCGGGCGCTTCGATCTGGAACCCGTCCTTGATCTCCTGCTTGAACATCCCGTATTTGTAGCGGATCCCGCAGCCATAGGCCGGATAGCCCAAAGTCGCCAGAGAATCCAGGAAGCAGGCGGCCAGACGGCCGAGGCCTCCGTTCCCAAGGGCCGGATCCCGCTCCTGATCCTCGATCACATTGAGGTCAAAGCCCATCTCGTCAAGGGCCTCCCGGATGCCGTCCCTGGCCCGGATGCTGATGATGTTGTTTCCCAGGGCGCGGCCCATGAGAAATTCCATGGACATATAGTATAACGTCTTGGCATCCTGCTTCTCATATTCCTTATGGGTGGCGATCCACTCGTCAATGATCACATCCTTCACGGCGTAGGCCACCGCGTGAAACACCTGCTTGGGCGTCGCCTCCGCAATGGTCTTGCGGTAGAGCGTCTTTACATTGCTGGTGACTTCCTGTTTGAACTGCTCTTTATTGAACTGATAACTCGACATATTAACCTCCTATCGGTAATCATGAGGTGATCTTTTCCACTCCCAGCATAACACGTTCCCCGTTAATATTCCAGTCTTTTTCAAATCCGGACAGACTGCCCAGGACGATCTCGTCGGCCAGGGTCTCGTTTTTGACGGTGTCCCCGTACGTCTCCAGGATCCCGGCGATCTTATCGTTCTGCTCCTGATACAGACGGATATGATCCGTCACCTCGAAGCCGGCCTCCTTGCGCATGGTCTGGACCTTGCTGATGATCTCCCGGACAAAGCCTTCCTCCAGAAGCTCCTGGGTCAGGTTGGTATCCAGGACCACCGTCACCTCCTTGTCGGCCTCTGTCACATATCCTTCTTTCTGAGCCGTATCGATCAGCAGGTCTTCCTTGGACAGGGAAACCTCTGTGCCGGCCACATCCAGGGTCAGCGCTCCCTTCTCCTCCAGCTCATCCATGGCCGCGTTTCCGTCCAGCTGCGCCAGCGCCTGTTTGATCTGGTTCAGCAGTTTTCCGTACTTGGGTCCCACCGTTCTCATCTGGGGCTTAAAGGTATAGGTGGTAAACTCCCGCACGTCATCGGTGAAGAAGGCTTTCTTCACATTGAGCTCATCCTCCACGATCTCCTCATAGAATTCCGGCAGCGTAAAGGGCGCCTTCACGAACATCCTGCCGATGGGCTGGCGGTTCTTGATATTGGCCGTATTCCGGCAGGCACGGCCCATGACCACCACCTTCAGCACATGATCCATATTGTCCTCCAGCTCCTTGTCGATATGGGACTCGTCCGCTGCAGGGAAGTCGCACAGGTGGATGCTCTCGGGAGCCGTCTTGTCGATGTTCCTCACCAGATTCTGGTAGATCTCCTCGGTCATGAAGGGGATCATGGGAGCGGCCGCCTTGCTGACCGTCACCAGAGCCGTATACAGGGTCATATAAGCGTTTATCTTATCCTGAGGAAGCCCCTTGGCCCAGAAGCGGTCGCGGCTCCTCCTGACATACCAGTTGGAAAGGTCGTCCACAAACTCCTGAAGGGCCTTGGCCGCCTCGGGGATCCTGTAATTCTCCAGATTATTATCCACGCTCTTTATCATGGTATTCATCTTGGAAAGGATCCATTTATCCATGACGGAAAGCTTTTCGTAATCCAGGGTGTATTTTGTCGCGTCAAAGCCGTCGATATTGGCATAAAGGACAAAAAAGGCGTACGTATTCCAAAGTGTCCCTAAAAATTTCCTCTGGCCTTCCATGACCGCCTTCCCGTGGAACCGGTTGGGAAGCCAGGGCGCGCGGTTGATATAGAAATACCAGCGGATGGCGTCTGCCCCGTAAGTCTCCAGCGCGTCGAAAGGATCCACCGCGTTTCCTTTGGACTTGCTCATCTTCTGGCCGTTTTCATCCTGTACATGGCCCAGGACGATGACATTCTCGTAAGGCGCCTTGTTGAAGATCAGGGTCGAGATGGCCAGCAGGGAATAGAACCACCCTCTCGTCTGGTCCACCGCCTCGGAGATGAACTGGGCCGGGAACTGCTCTTTGAACAGTTCTTCATTTTCAAAGGGATAGTGATGCTGGGCAAAGGGCATGGAACCGGAATCGAACCAGCAGTCAATGACTTCCGGCACCCTGTGCATCTGTTTGCCGCAGTGGGGGCAGGTGATGGTCACTTCGTCGATGAAAGGACGGTGGAGCTCAATATCCTCCGGGCAGTTGGGAGACATGCTCTTAAGCTCCTCGATGCTGCCCACCGCGTGCTGATGGCCGCATTCACATTCCCAGATATTTAAAGGAGTTCCCCAATAGCGGTTCCTGGAAAGGCCCCAGTCCTGAACGTTCTCCAGCCAGTCGCCGAAACGTCCCTTTCCGATGCTCTCCGGGATCCAGTGGATGGTATTGTTGTTGCGGATCAGATCCTCCTTGACAGCGGTCATACTGATGAACCAGGACTCTCTGGCGTAATAGATCAGCGGAGTGCCGCATCTCCAGCAATGGGGATAGCTGTGCTCGAACTTGGGCGCATCATAGAGCATTCCCCTCTCGTCCAGCCACTTGAGCACTTCCGGATCCGCGTCCTTTACGAATTTTCCGGCAAAGGGCGTCTCCTCCGTCATATTTCCCTTGCTGTCCACAAACTGCACGAAGGGCATATTCCCATATCTGCGGCACACTCTGGCGTCGTCCTCACCGAAAGCAGGGGCGATATGGACCACGCCTGTACCGTCTGTCAGCGTTACATAATTGTCGCATACCACGAAAAAGGCCTTCTTTTTCTGCTTGTCCGCCGCGGCTCCGGCACACTCGAAGAGGGGTTCATACTCCTTGTATTCCAGGTCTTTTCCTTTATAAGTCTCCAGTACCTCGTAAGCCTTCTGTCCTTCCTCAGCCAGACGTCCCAGCACCGTATCCAGAAGGGCGGAAGCCATGTAATACGTATAGTCGTCGGCCGCCTTCACCTTGGAATATTCTTCGTCGGGGTTGACGCAGAGCGCCAGGTTGGAGGGCAGGGTCCAGGGAGTCGTGGTCCATGCCAGGAAATAGGCGTCCTCATCCTTTACCTTAAACCGGACGATGGCCGAACGTTCTTTTACATCCTTATATCCCTGGGCCACCTCATGGCTGGACAGAGGGGTCCCGCAGCGGGGGCAGTAGGGAACGATCTTAAAGCCTTTGTAGAGAAGGCCTCTGTCCCAGATCTTTTTAAGAGCCCACCATTCGGACTCGATAAAATCATTTTCATAAGTGACGTAGGGATGCTCCATATCGGCCCAAAAGCCTACGGTGCTGGAGAAATCCTCCCACATCCCCTTATATTTCCAGACGCTCTCCTTGCACTGCTCGATGAAGGGCTCCAGGCCGTACTCCTCGATCTGCTCCTTGCCGTCCAGGCCCAGCTTCTTCTCCACTTCCAGCTCCACAGGAAGCCCGTGGGTATCCCAGCCTGCCTTCCTGGGCACCATATATCCCTTCATGGTGCGGTAGCGGGGGATCATGTCCTTGATGACCCTGGTCAGCACATGGCCGATGTGGGGCTTTCCGTTGGCCGTGGGCGGTCCGTCGTAAAAGGTATAGGTGGGGCCGTCCTTTCTGTGTTCGATGCTCTTTTCAAAAATGTGGTTTTCTTCCCAGAACTTTTCGGTTTCTTTTTCCCGTTCCACAAAGTTCATATTAGTGGATACTTTGTCGTACATAATTCCCTCCTGATCTTACTTTGCTGCATGGAGATCCTGCCGCTTCGCGGCTGTTCCGGCGGGGCCGCCGCCCGGCCGTATTTCCCGCCGCCCGGCGCAGCCCAAAAGCGTTTTGACTCCCCGGTGACAGAGCCTTCCTGCGGGATTCCCGCGCTGGGCGCCGCGGAGCGTTCTGCTCCGCCTATGAAACAAAAAGGCTCCGTCCAGAAAAGGACGGAGCCAAAGCTTCGCTGTACCACCTGTTCTGTATACGCCGCAGACGCGGTTATATACGCTCCCTTTAACGGAGGACGCCGGCATGGCCTACCAGATCGGCACTTCGCTCACGCCGTATCCTTCAGCCAGCAGCTCCGGAGTGATCTTCAGACTGCACTACTCGTCCCGGACTCCCACCGCCTCCGGGTCTCTGAACCTTTCCTGCCGTCTTACTGTCTCCATCACAGCTTGTTCCATATGTCCCTTATTATAAAGCCCCAAATCCGGAAATGTCAAGCCCCCGGGCGCAAAACCTGCCGCCTGCCCGGGCCGGAGACTGCCGAAACGGCGGCCCGGTCTCCCGGCGCCGCCGTTTTATATCCTCCAAACCTGTCTCTGAAAGAATCCCTGCCGGGCTCCTCCCCTCAGGCTGTCCCCGCCTGGAGCCGGTTCAGATACCGCGTAAAGCATATGTAGGTGATGATCACCGTGATGATATTGGACACCGGCTCTGCCAGGAACACGCCGATGGCTCCCATGAAGAACGGAAATACCAGGACCAGCGGGATCAGCACAAAGATCTTTCTCATCAGCCCGAAGATCAGGGAATACTTGGCGTTTCCCATGGCGATGAACATATGCTGGTTCACCATCTGCATCCCCAGCACGAAATTGAAGCAGAAGGCGATGCGGATGGAACTGGAGCAGGTGGCCAGAAGAGCCGTATCCGTGGTAAAGAGCCCCGCCACCTGCCTGGGAAAGGCCATGAACACCGCCCACATGGCCGTGGCGCAGGCGATGGAACAGACTCTGGCATAGTTGACGGTCTTTCGCAGGCGTCCGTAATTGCCGGCGCCGAAGCAGTACCCCACGATGGGCTGTGCCCCCTGGGTGATGCCCTGGAGAGGCATGAAGAAGATCTGATACATGCTGTACACGATGGTCATGCATCCGATGTACATATCGCCGGTGGCGATGTCCGGGCTCCAGTAGCGCAGGAGCAGATTGATGAGGATCTGCACCAGACTGTCATTGGCCAGGAACACAAAGCTGGAGACTCCGAGAGCGCATATCTTTTTGGTATTGGCCCATCTGACCGCCATATCCCTGAGACGCACCCGGATCATGATCCTTTTGGAAAACAAAAGCAGATACAGGACCCACAAAGCCGAGACCGTCTGGGAGATCACAGTGGCGATGGCCGCTCCCGCGATGCCCATTCCAAAGGTGTAGATGAAGATGGGATCCAGGATCAAGTTCAGCACCGCGCCGATCACCACCGTCACCGTTCCCAGCGTCGTATATCCCTGGGCGTTGAGGAAAGAGTTCATCCCCATGCTGATCATCACCGGCACCGTCCCCAGAACATAGATCCTCAGATAGTCCGACGCGTAGGGAAGCGCCTCCTCGCTGGCACCGAACAGCAGGAGGATCGGGTCGCAGAACACATAAAAGACCACCGTCAGCACCACGCCCAAAAGCAGCAGCAGAGCCAGGGAATTTCCCTGGAGCTCGGCCGCCGCCTCACGGTCCTTCTCCCCCAGCTTGATGGAGAGAAGCGGGCCGCCGCCCCGTCCGATGAGGTAGCTGAACGCCGTGATGATCAGGATGATGGGCATGGTAAGGCCCAAGCCCGTCAGGGCAATGGTCCCCACTCCCTCCATGTGGCCCAGATAGATCCGGTCCACCATGCTGTAGAGGGCGTTTACGATCTGGGCAATGGTGCTGGGCACCGCCAGCTTCAGGAGCAGCGGCAGGATCTTCCCCCCCGCCAGCTGCTCCTCCATGGTCGCTTTTTTCATATCTCACAAACCCCTTTGTCTTATGCCTGTTCTTTCTTGGCCTTCTCCTCCCAGGAATAGGTGGGATTCAGGGTCACGCTCCTGCCGCCGGAGACTTCGATGGTGGTCCCGGTCATATAGGAAGCGCCCTGTCCGCACAGGAATACCACGGGCGCCGCGATCTCGGAAGGCTCCGCCACACGGTTCAGGAGAGTGCCCGCCGCGTTGTAGGCCAGCTCCTCTGCCGGGATCGTCGCCCTCACCGCCGGCGTCGCCGTAAAGCCGGGCATCACGCAGCACACCCGGACGCCGTAGGCCGCGTACTCTCCGGCCAGGGTCTGGGTCAGGTTCACGATGGCCGCCTTCATGGGACCGTACAGGGTGCTCCTGCCCGCCGTAGGGCAGCGGGCCGCCAGAGAACTGATGTTGACGATGGCTCCGCCGTGGTCCTTCATGTAGCGGAACGCTGCCTGTCCGCCAAAGACTGCCGACTTGAAGGTAACTCCCGTGATCAGCTCGATGTCGGCATCCGTGAACTCGTCCCCTTCTTTGAATACCGTGATCCCCACATTGTTGACCCATGCATCGATGGTGCCGAACTTGGCCGCCACATGATCCGCGAAATCATAGACCTGCTGCTCCTTGCTGACGTCTACGACCTCCCAGTATACCTCGCCCAGCGCGCTGAACTCCTCAGCCGCCTTCTTAAGCTCCTCTTCCTTCCTGGCGCAGAACGCCACTCTGGCCCCTTCCTGCAGGAAAGCCCTGACGATGGCGTATCCGATGCCTTTGCTGCCGCCCAGGACCACTGCTGTCTTGCCTTTCAATCCTAAATCCATAAATAAAAACCCTCCTCTTGCATGATCATTCTGTGCTAATCATATCACACCTGCCATAAAATAACAACGAAAAAGATCCTGCCATGCAGGATCCTACGACTGCGGCGAGCCGCATAAGCGGCAAAACTCCTCTCCGCCGCAGACAGGTCCCACGGCGTGTTTTCTTTCGCTCTATGGAAACGAAGTTTCCCATAGAGCGAAAAGAAGGGCCCTCCCAGCCGGGAAAGCCCTCCTGTCTATGGTCTATTCTTCTGTATCCGCGTCTGCCTCAGGTTCTTCGGAAACCTCTTCAGAAACCTCTGCGGCAGGAGCCTCTTCCGGCTCCTCTCCGAAGGAGATCTCATCATCCAGCTCTCCGTCAAAATCCTCAGACACCATGATCTCATCGTTTTCCTTGAGATCCGTGCTCAGCTTTACAGAGCGGTAACGCTTCATGCCTGTACCGGCCGGGATCAGTTTTCCGATCAGCACGTTCTCCTTGAGACCCACCAGCGGATCCACCTTGCCGTTGATGGCCGCTTCCGTCAGGACCTTGGTGGTCTCCTGGAAGGATGCGGCGGAAAGGAAGGAGTTGGTGGCCAGGGATGCCTTGGTGATACCAAGAAGGATCTGCTTGCCCTCGGCAGGCTTCTTGCCCTGAGCCTCCAGAGCCTCGTTCATCTCCTCGAAGTCCAGGACTTCCATGGACGTGCCGGGCAGCATGTCGCTGTCTCCGCTGCTCTCCACCCGGATCTTCTTCAGCATCTGGCGGACGATCACCTCTATGTGCTTATCGTTGATATCCACGCCCTGGAGACGGTATACCTTCTGGACTTCCTGGATCATGTAATCCTGGACAGCCCGGACGCCCTTGATCTTCAGGATGTCATGGGGGTTGACGCTTCCTTCCGTCAGCTCGTCGCCGGCCTCCAGCACCTGTCCTTCCGTGACCTTGATCCTGGAACCGTAAGGGATCAGGTAGGTCTTGGAGTTTCCGGTCTCATTGTCGGTAACGATGATCTCTCTCTTCTTCTTGGTATCCTTGATGGAGGCCACGCCGCCGAACTCCGCGATGATGGCGAGACCCTTGGGCTTTCTGGCCTCGAAAAGCTCCTCCACACGGGGAAGACCCTGTGTGATGTCGTTTCCGGCCACACCGCCGGTATGGAAGGTTCTCATGGTCAGCTGCGTACCGGGCTCACCGATGGACTGAGCGGCGATGATGCCGACAGCCTCGCCCACCTGCACCGGCTGTCCGGTGGCCATGTTGGCTCCGTAGCACTTGGCGCAGATACCCAGATGGGACTTGCAGGTCAGGATGGTACGGATCTTCACAGAATCCCGTCCCAGCTTCTCCAGCACCTTGACCACTTCCGCGGCCCGTTTTGCCGTACACATATGGTTCTCCTTGATCACCACTTCTCCCGTATCCGGATCGGTGATGGTCTCGGCGATATAGCGGCCTGTAAGGCGCTCCTCCAGGCTCTCGATCACTTCACGGCCGTCGGTAAAGGCCCGGATCTCCATGCAGGGGATGGCCTTTCCTTCACAGCAGTCTGTCTCCCGGATCACCAGATCCTGGGACACGTCCACCAGACGCCTGGTCAGATAACCGGAGTCGGCCGTACGCAGAGCCGTATCGGACAGACCCTTGCGGGCGCCGTGGGCGGAAATGAAGTACTCCAGTACGTCCAGACCCTCTCGGAAATTGGACTTAATGGGCAGCTCGATGGTACGGCCCGTCGTATCCGCCATCAGGCCTCGCATACCGGCCAGCTGCTTGATCTGCTTATCCGATCCACGGGCGCCGGAATCGGCCATCATGTAAATATTGTTGTATTTATCCAGACCGGAAAGCAGGTCATGGGTCAGCGTATCGTCGGTGGCCTTCCAGGTCTCGATCACTTCCTTATACCGCTCCTCCTCGGTGATGAGGCCTCTGCGGTAGTTTCTGGCGATCTTGTCGACGGTGGCCTGAGCGTCCGCGATCAGCTGCTTCTTGGTGGCCGGCACCGTCATATCGGAGACGGATACCGTCATGGCCGCCTGGGTGGAATACTTATAGCCCATGGCCTTGATGTAGTCCAGAGTCTCCGCGGTCTTGATGGGGCCGTGGGTGTTGATGACCTTCTCCAGGATCTGCTTCAGCCCCTTCTTGCCCACATGGAAGTCTACTTCCAGCTTGAACTCATTCTCCGGAACGGTCCTGTCCACAAAGCCCAGATCCTGGGGAATGATCTCATTGAAGATGAAGCGGCCCACGGTGGACTCTACGATACCGCTCCTGACTGTGCCGTCCTCATCCTTCCTGCTCATGCGCACCTTGACCCGGGAGTGGAGGGTAACGGCTTTATTTTCATAGGCCAGGATGGCCTCATTGACGCTCTTGAAGATCATGCCCTCACCGGTGGAGCCGGGACGCTCCTGGGTCAGGTAGTAGATTCCCAGGACCATATCCTGGGAAGGCACTGCCACAGGACCGCCGTCGGAAGGCTTCAGCAGGTTATTGGGAGACAGGAGCATAAAACGGCACTCTGCCTGGGCCTCTACGGAAAGGGGCAGATGGACGGCCATCTGGTCTCCGTCGAAGTCCGCGTTGAAAGCCGTACACACCAGAGGATGGAGCTTGATGGCCTTGCCCTCCACCAGGATCGGCTCAAATGCCTGGATACCCAGTCTGTGGAGAGTTGGCGCGCGGTTCAGCATGACGGGATGCTCCTTGATGACGTCTTCCAGGATATCCCATACTTCTGTCTGGAGACGCTCCACCATCTTCTTGGCGCTCTTGATATTGTGGGTGATGCCTCTGGCCACCAGCTCCTTCATCACGAAAGGCTTGAAAAGCTCAATGGCCATCTCCTTGGGAAGGCCGCACTGGTAGATCTTAAGCTCCGGCCCCACCACGATAACGGAACGTCCGGAATAATCCACACGCTTGCCCAGCAGGTTCTGACGGAACCGGCCCTGCTTGCCCTTCAGCATATCGGAAAGGGACTTAAGGGGCCTGTTGCCGGGGCCTGTCACGGGACGGCCTCTCCTGCCGTTGTCAATGAGGGCGTCTACCGCTTCCTGGAGCATACGCTTCTCATTGCGGACGATGATGTCCGGCGCTCCCAGCTCCAGGAGCCTTGCCAGACGGTTGTTGCGGTTGATGATCCTCCTGTAGAGGTCGTTCAGATCGGAGGTGGCGAAACGGCCGCCGTCCAGCTGGACCATGGGACGCAGATCCGGCGGGATCACCGGGATCACATCCATGACCATCCACTCCGGCTTATTGCCGGAAGCCCGGAAGGCCTCCACCACTTCCAGCCTCTTGATGATCCTGGCCCTCTTCTGGCCGCTGGCATCCTTGAGGCTGTTTCGCAGCTCCGCGGAATCCTTTTCCAGGTCGATGGCCCTCAAAAGCTCCTGGACCGCCTCGGCGCCCATCCCTACCCGGAACGTATTTCCCCACTTGTCATAGGCTTCCCGGTATTCCTTCTCGGAGAGCACCTGCTTGTACTGAAGGTCGGTGGTTCCTTTATCCAGCACGATATAAGATGCAAAGTACAGGACCTTTTCCAGGGTCCTGGGGGACAGATCCAGGATCAGTCCCATACGGCTGGGGATCCCCTTGAAATACCAGATATGGGATACCGGAGCCGCCAGGGCGATATGTCCCATACGCTCGCGGCGGACGCTGGACTTGGTGACTTCTACGCCGCACCGGTCGCAGATGACGCCCTTATACCGGATTTTCTTATATTTACCACAATGGCACTCCCAGTCCTTGCTGGGCCCGAAAATGCGTTCGCAGTAAAGGCCGTCTTTCTCCGGCTTCAAGGTCCTGTAATTGATGGTTTCAGGCTTCTTAACCTCACCTCTCGACCACTCCAGGATCTTTTCCGGGGATGCCAGGCCAATTTTGATCGCATCAAAAGTCAACGGCTGATAAGCTTCATTCGTTGTTTCAGGCATGAGTGGTTCTCCCTTCTATATCACTGATGCCCCCGCGGCGTATCCGCGCCGCGGGGCCTTATTCCTACAACCGGCTGTTACTCGTCGAAATCCTCGTCGGCAGGCTCATCCTCCGGGGCTTCCGCATAGTCGTCCCCTTCGTCCACGTCCACCAGCTCGCCGTCCTTGAACTCCTGCTTCTGATAGCCCATGGAGCCATAGGATTCTTCATAATTGTTGAATACCCGGTCGCTGTTGAGCAGGGCATTGATGTCCGTATTGCCGTAATCCGTATCCTCGCTGATCTCCACCTCGGTGCCGTCGTCCTTCAGGAGACGCACATCCAGTCCCAGGGACTGCAGCTCCTTAAGGAGCACCTTGAAGGACTCGGGAAGTCCGGGTACCGGGATATTCTCTCCCTTGATGATGGCCTCGTAGGTCTTGACACGGCCCACCACGTCGTCGGACTTGGAGGTCAGGATCTCCTGGAGCGTATAGGCGGCGCCGTAGGCTTCCAGCGCCCACACCTCCATCTCGCCGAACCGCTGGCCGCCGAACTGGGCCTTGCCGCCCAGAGGCTGCTGGGTCACCAGTGAGTAAGGGCCTGTGGAACGGGCATGGATCTTGTCATCCACCAGATGATGGAGCTTCAGATAGTGCATATGTCCTACCGTGACGGGGCTGTCAAAATATTCTCCCGTCCGGCCGTCCCGGAGACGCACTTTGCCGTCCCGGCGGATCGGCACGCCCTTCCACAATTCTCTGTGGTCTTTGTTCTCCTCCAGGAATTCCATGACTCCGGGCTTTAAGGAGTCTTTATATTTCTCATAAAACTCATCCCACTCCAGATTGACATAGTCGTTGGCCAGATCCAGAGTATCCATGATGTCATCCTCATCGGCGCCGTCGAATACAGGGGTGGAGACATTGAATCCCAGGGCCTTTGCCGCCAGGGACAGATGGATCTCCAGCACCTGCCCGATATTCATACGGGAAGGCACGCCCAGAGGGTTCAGCACGATGTCCAGAGGACGTCCGTTGGGAAGGAATGGCATATCCTCCACAGGGAGCACCCTGGAGACCACGCCCTTGTTTCCGTGACGGCCTGCCATCTTGTCGCCCACGGAGATCTTTCTCTTCTGAGCGATGTAGATGCGGACCTTCTGGTTGACGCCGGGAGACAGCTCGTCGCCGTTTTCCCTGGTGAAGACCTTGGCATCCACCACGATGCCGTACGCGCCGTGGGGCACCTTCAGGGACGTATCCCTGACTTCTCTGGCCTTCTCGCCGAAGATGGCGCGCAGCAGCCGCTCCTCAGCCGTCAGCTCCGTCTCTCCCTTGGGAGTGACCTTGCCCACCAGGATATCTCCCGCGCGGACCTCCGCGCCGATGCGGATGATGCCGCGCTCATCCAGATCCTTCAGGGCATCCTCGCCGACGCCGGGCACATCTCTGGTGATCTCCTCCGGCCCCAGCTTCGTATCTCTGGCCTCCGCCTCATACTCCTCGATATGGACGGATGTATATACATCATCCTGTACCAGACGCTCGCTCAGGAGAACGGCGTCCTCGT
>CAJFUL010000006.1 GCA_904420245.1 Candidatus Paralachnospira avium | reverse complement strand
CTCTTCCTCCGGCCAATGATCTTCCGGCTCTCCTTCCTGAACGGCGCTTAAGCCCTCTTCCTCCGGCCAGTAGTCCTCCGGCTCTCCCTCCTGGACGGCGCTCAGGCTCTCTTCCTCCGGCTCTTCTTCCCGGCCGGCGTCCGGAGCTTCATCCTCAAGCTGTCTCCCGCCGTCCTGCTCTTCCTTATACAGCTCCTTCTGGATGGACTCCATGAGAGCCATCTCGATCTCTTTCAGCACATCGGAGTCCACATCTCCCTCTGTGTCCGCAAGCTCCGGCCCGACAGGACTGAGCAGCTCTTCCTCATGCTCTTCTTCCGGCGCAGGCTCCTCCACAGGCAGATCTTCCTCCGGCAGGGGCACGTCTGCGGCGGCTGTCCTGCCCACCGCCATGACCCTCCTTTTGGTCTCTGCCGGCAGGACCATGGTATCCTCCGGCACCTGCGGCGCTTTGGGCGGCATAAGCGTCTGGAGAGAAGCCACCGTCGCCTCCATCGGGTCGATCACGGAGATCTGCACCAGACATCCAAGGGCCTGGGCGATCTCTCTCATATCCTGCTCCTGAAAATTGTCCCGGTTCAGCTTCTGGGTCAGGTTCTGCCTGGACATAGGCCTGCCTGTCTGCATCTCGACCAGCTCCGCCAACTGGCGGATGGTCATATTCTTTCTTTTCAGTATGATCTTAATCTGCTCACCAAAGGTCAATTCCATCCGCAAAACCCCTTCAAACCCATATATACTATAGAAGTGATTTTAAAACATTCCCTACTGTTTGTAAACTTAAATATTTCTTAACAGATCGTGAAATTTTCCGCTTTTCTTTTGATCTGCTCAGTCTTATAATGAGGGTGTTTGCAAAATCTTATGATATAGGAGCCTGTTTTATCATGGAAGCGTCTGCCAAAACTTCAGAAATCCGTTTATCAAGCCGGATCGTGGCCGTTATCTCCGATATTTTTGTCCCCACTCTTCCGGTCATCACCGCCGCCGGGACCTTGAAGGCCCTGACCCTCCTCTTATCCTATGGAGGGATCCTTTCGGACACCGGAAGTACATACTACATCCTGTCCTTTATATCCAATGCAGGATTTTATTTCCTTCCCCTGCTGCTGGCCCATTCCTCCTGCAAACGGTTCGGAGGAGATCCTTACCTGGCCGTTTTCCTCACGGCCGTCCTTCTCCACCCGGATTTTATCCAGGCGCTGGAGTCCGGAAAGGGCCTTACCTTCCTGTCCCTGCCGGTATCCATGCAGTCCTACGGTTCCAGCGTCGTTCCCGCTGTCCTGATGGGGATCTGCACCGCCTTCGCTGAACGCTTTTTCCGAAAATGGATGCCCCAGATCATCTCATTTTTCGCTGTTCCCCTCCTGACCTGCCAGGTCATGGCCCCTCTGGGCCTCCTGGTGCTGGGGCCCGCCGGCATGGCCATCGGAAACGGACTGAGCAGCGGCCTGGATCACATCCATCAGGTCATTGGCTGGCCTGCCGTAGCTCTGCTGGCCGCCCTGGCCCCTGTACTGGTGACAGCCGGCTTCAGCCTCTGTTTCCTTCCCCTGGCTCTGGCCTCCATCAACGCCACAGGGTTCGACGCCTTCAGCCGCCCCGCGTTCCTGGCCGCCAATATCGCCATGGCTTCCGCCGCCCTGGCCGTATTTGTCCGCTCCCGCTTCCGTCAGACCAAGGGGATGTCCCTGCAATCCTCCGTGGTGGCCTTCATGGGCATCACCGAGCCTTCCATCTACGGCATCCTCCTGCCCTTCAAGCGGCCGTATATCGCCAGCATCCTGGGGGCCTTCGTCGGCGGCGCCTTCGCGGGGGCGACCCATGTAAAAGCCGTCGCCTATGCCTCTCCCAGCCTGCTGACCCTTCCCATCTTTCTGGGAGATTCCTTTGTCTGCACCCTGCTGACCATCGCCATCACCTTCTCCGTCACCTTCCTGCTGACCTTTGCCCTGGGCTTCGACGATGGGGTTCCCCACAGCTCTCTGGAGAAAAAAGCGGTGGGAGCGAAGGCCGGATGATCACTGGAATTCCTTTCTCAGCACCTCCCTGGGTGGTTCTATCTCACCGGCAATGGTATGCTCTGTCAGCTCCGACAGCAGCCGGATCCGGGCGTTTAACATCGGGCGCATACAGTTCGGCACATGCTCCTGGTGCGCCCGGTGGATGGCGACGCACTCTTTGCAGTTCCCATGATACCGGCACGCCTTCTTGCAGGGACAGTGGTCCTTGTCCTTATATTCTTCCCTGAACTGTGCCGCGAATTCCTCCTGGAGCCTTAAACCCTCCTGCCGGTTTCCCAGATGGAACTGCTCCATGGCTTCGATTTCTTTTGGATTCCCTTCAATGATCATAGATAAACCTGCCCCTTTCTGATGCTTTCGTTTATGACTGCCACATGCATTTTATTTCATGAAATCCTCAAGGTCAAGTCTTTTATGCTTCTCACAGAAAGAGCCGGAGGCAGCCTTTTACCCGGCTCCGCAGGCATACTGTTTTTATACAACAAAAAAACACCGTCCCCGGTGCTCTTTCGTCATCGAAAACAGTGCTTTAAGTGCGCCTCCAGGGGCTCGAACCCTGGACACCCTGATTAAGAGTCAGGTGCTCTACCAACTGAGCTAGAAGCGCTTGTTTGTCCGTGCCTGTGATGGTTGTCTCATCGGCACGGACATTATTATATCTCAATGTTTTTATATTTGCAAGCACTTTTTTTCATTTTTTTTATTTTTTTATTACATTCTGTCCGCGGTGCAGAATCAGACGCCAAAAAAACGGCTGAAATCCAGGGTTTTTCCGGTCCTGTCTCCCTCCCGCCCGATGGTCAGAGGGACAGCTCCGCCTCCAGCCGCGCCTTCGGCATGGCGCCTGTGACCCGCTTTACAGCTTGTCCGTTCCGGAAAAGGATCAGGGTAGGAACAGACTGGACGCCGTATCGGTCCGCCAGCGCCAGGCTTTCATCTATATTCACCTTTCCCACTTTTACCTTTCCTTCGTAGTCCGCCGCCAGCTCTTCTATGACAGGAGCCAGCATCTTGCAAGGCCCGCACCACTCTGCGTAGAAGTCCACCAATACAGGGATCGGTGACCCCAGTACCTCCGCCTCAAAATTATCCTGATCCCATACTGCTGCCATGTCATTTCCTCCTTATCTCGATGTTTTTTCAAAAAGTTTCTGTATCTCGTCCAGAGAGCGTTTGATCTTCATCGCTTTCCTGTCCAGGCCGCGTTTATCGCAAAAAGCCCTGGACAATTTCTCCTGAAGGGTCATTTTCCTCCTCAACCGCGCTTCTCCCGTCTTCTCTTTTCCCTATTATATGCACGGCTGCTTATCCTATGCAGCTTGTCCGGATCCAGGCTCCGGCGGACACGCCGCCAGCTTGCAGATGAGCTTTCCCTGACCGGAAAATTTCTGCTCGTACTCCGTCATCACGTTATCCCTGCACAATTCCGCGTCTCCATGGAGGTCAAACGTACAGGCCAGAAGCTTCCAGCCCCGTTCCCTGACCGACTCCAGAGAAAATTCAAACAGTTCCCTGTTGTCCGTCTTAAACTCCAGACTGCCCTTTTCCGATAGGAATTTTTCATATCTGGCCAGGAAAGGCTCCGACGTCAAACGGCGCTTGGCGTGGCGCGCTTTTGGCCAGGGATCCGAAAAATTCAGGTAGATCTTGTCCACCTCTCCCGGCGCAAAACAGTTTTCCAGATATTCCGCCTGCATATTCAAAAACCGGATATTGGGCGGCGCCTGCTCCTTCAGTTCCTCCATCTTCTGTACGGCCCGTACCAGCACGCTGGCATACATCTCCACGCCGATATACTGGATATGGGGATTTTTCCGGGCCATCTCCAGCAGGAACCGGCCCTTTCCCATGCCGATCTCTATATGGAGCCTTTCCCTTCCCCCAAGTGTCTGCCTCCATTTACCCCGGAATTCCTCCGGTCCCTTTATCACAAAAGAGCTCTCTGCCAGCACGTCCCTGGCTCCTTTTACATTTCTCAGTCTCATCTGTCACATCCTCCCGAATTCTGCAAAGAACGCCGGCTTTTCCCAAATCCGGAGGGATTTGCTTGCCACCGGCCGCATTTTCTATTATAATCTATTTCTAACGGCGGGGCAACGCTGCCGCCGCAAATCCACTTCCATTTATAAAAGGAGATTCCCCATGAAAAAAATACGCAGGGCGCTTTGTCTGTGCCTGGCTTCCCTATATCTGATTTCCGCCGCACTCTTTCCAGCCGCCTCGGAGCCTGCCTCCGAAGAGGAAACCTCCGCCGCAGCCGGGGAAACGGCAGCTTCCGATCCCTCCCAGGCTTCTCCCGCTTCCCTCTCCCAGTGGCCCGCCGGGCCGGAGCTGTGGGCTGAGGCAGGGATCCTCATGGATGCCAGGACAGGGACCGTCCTCTTTGGAAAAAACGCGGATGAACGGCTCTATCCCGCCAGCATCACCAAGCTGATGACCGCCCTCCTGGTCCTTGAGAACTGTTCCCTCTCAGAGGTGGTGACCTTTTCCTATGAAGCCACCCACAGCATCGAACCGGACGCCAGCCATATTTCCACCACGGAAGGCGAGCAGATGACGGTGGAGCAGTGCATGTACGCCCTCCTGCTCAAATCCGCCAACGAGGTGGCCAATGGCCTAGCCGAGCATGTGGCCGGAAGCATGGAGGCTTTCGCCGACATGATGAATGAGCGTGCCGCCCAGCTCGGCTGCACCAACACGCATTTTGTCAACGCCCACGGCCTCCACGATGAGAACCACTACACCACATGCCATGATATGGCGCTGATCATGCAGGCCCTCATCGACAACGAGACTTTTATCAGCATCTCCTCGGCGGACCGCTATACCATCCCGCCCACCAATAAGCAGACAGAGCCCCGCTACCTCTCCCAGACCCATGAAATGCTCCGGGATTCGGAATACGCCTACGAAGGGACTGTCGCCGGAAAGAACGGCTATACTCCGGAAGCGGGCAATACGCTGGTCACCTATGCCGTCCGGGGAAATCTGGAGCTGATCGCCGTCTCCTTAAAGTCCAACTGGCATCACTACGACGACACCATCGCCATGTTCGACTACGGCTTCAACAATTTTACCGCCTACAATATGGCTGAGATCGCCGGGGTCCCCGACACCGGCAGTGAGCTCCCGGTCTCCGGCAGTTCGCTGGAAATGGAAAACAGCTGGGTTGTCCTTCCCAATGACATGGATCCTTCTTCTCTGGAAACGGAACTGACATTGGATACGGAGGCTTCCGACGACATCATCGCAGAAGTTTCCTATACGTATCAGGGCGTCCGTCTGGGAAGCGGCTCCCTGGTCCTGACCGGAACCGAGGATCCGGCACCGTCCATCCAATTCCAGGACACAGGCAGCAGCCAGACGGCTTCCAGGCCGTCCGGGGAGGCTTTTACCATCGCCCTCTGGATCCTGGCCGCCGTAGTCGCTTTCCTGCTCCTTTTGCTGGTCTTTATCCAGCTCACCCGCCGGCGCCGCAGAAAAAAACGCAGTGTCATCCATGTCCGGAGCGCCAAAAAACAGCTCCGGCACAAGAACCGGTACCGGTAAGCTCCATACGTTCCCCGATCCCCCCGCCGAAACAGAGGCGGGGGGTTTTCGCCTCGGATACTGACCGGCGCCAGGCTGCGCCCTATCGCGCTGACGCAGACAGGCCCCGCGGTTCTATCCTTTCTCCGCAGGGCCTGTTGTTTTATCCTGACGCTTCTTTTCTCTCTTTTTCTTTTCGATCTCTTTTTTCTTCTGCCGGATCAGGGCCGCGTCCTCCTCGCTGACCAGCTTTAAGGTCTTGACCGCGAAGATGCCTCCCTGCTCCGCCTTCTTCAGCCGCAGCTTTCCCTTCATATAACCATGCTCCGGGCAGTAAGCCAGGCACAGATAGTTTTTCCCGTTTCCGGAAAACCAGCGGATCTTTTTGCGGAGCCGCCTCCCGCATCGATAGCATCTGGTGGATGTGATCTCCTTATCCGCCATGGCGTGCTCCCTGGTGGGAAACCGCCTGGACACATCCTTGGCATACCGGTCAAATACGAGATGGAGCTCCTCCTCCTTCCGGGACGGAAGGCGGAAATAGTCCACGGACACATACTGCCTCACGGCATCCATATCCAGCCTTTGCATGATCCCGGCCGTATACAGGGTATCGTCAAGGGCCCGGTGAAAAGGAATGTCCTCCTCCATGCCCAGATATTCCACCGCATCCTTCAGGGACCGGCGGCTCTTCCCGTCTTCATAGGCCAGACTGAACAGCTTCTGGATGTCATAATAAAAAAGAGGCCTGGAAAGAGGATTCTTCTGCCGGAAAAATGCCATATTCCTCTGAAGCTCCGTCAGATCCATGGAACCCCAGGTGCACATCATGTAATCCTCGCCGCACCACCGGAAAAAATCTCCGATGACTTCCCTAAAGCTCCTGGCCTTCTCCAGCTCCTTCATATCCAGATGGAGGATCTCTTTCGTCTTATGGTGGAGCTGGCGGTATACCCTGGGCTTTATGAACTCGCTGAAGCTCCCGCAGACCTGGAGGTCTTCATCCAGCCTCACCGCACCGATCTCAATGATCTCAAAAGGCATGCCGGCGCGCTCTCCCGACTTTCCCCTGGGGCTTTGATTCCATTCCAGGTCGAAAACAATATAATGCAAAACCCGTCACCGCCTTTCTCCATCCTCTGTACAGTACGGATATATTCTATCATATCTGCCCCCGCCGCGCAATTTTATCTTTGCCGCAGCCCGCAGAGCTGTTCTCCATGAAAAGCGCGTTTCCCTGGAAATAAAAAAGATCCCGCTTCCTCGGGATCCTCCGCCTGCGGCGGGCCGCCGGATACCTGCCGCACTCGTTTAGAAGCGGCCGCCGCGCGTTCTGTTTCACAGGTTTCCTGTGATGCAAGCAAAAAGGACAGGAAAACCTGTCCTCTACTTTACAAAACGGTCGATGGCCTTGGCCAGTTCATCCAGCGCCTCATGATCTCCGCACTCCACCGCATCCACGATGCAGTGCTCGATATGATCCTGGAGGATCACCTTCCCCGTATTGTTGATGGCCGACTTCACTGCGGAAAGCTGGATCAGCACCTCGCTGCAGTCCCGCCCGTCCTCCACCATCCTCTTGATGGACTCCAGATGGCCGATGGCCCGGCTCAGCCTGTTCAGCACCGCCTTCGTATTGGTATGCGTATGGGTGTGTGTATGGGGATGGCTGTGAGTATGGACGTCATGCCCCTCCGGAGCATGGACCGCGCCTCCATGGCTGTGTCCCGGCTCCCCGACTGCTTCTGTATGAATCTGCTGTTTATCTGCCACTGGGCACTCCCTCCTGCTCCTGATCCAAGTTAGGAACATTCTAGCATAAATCCGGTTCCCTCACAAGCCCCCCACCCGCTTCTTATCTCCAAATATCTTGTGATCCCGGCCAAAAACAAGTATAATCGACGTAGACCAGCCGCTGAAAGGAGCATTTTATGAAGATCGCCGTTTACAGCTGCCGCCCTGACGAGGAGGCATTTTTCAGACAATACGAGAAAAAATACGGAGCAGAACTTTTGATCTCTCCTCTTCCCCCGACTCCGGAGACGGCTCTCCTGGCCCGGGGCTGCCAGGCAGTGAACACCATCACCACGCCCATCGGACGGGAGCTCATCGACATCTGGCACCAGTGCGGAGTCCGCACCATATCCACCAGGACAGTGGGATATGAGCATATCGACTGGAAATACGCGAAAGAACTGGGGATCTCCGTCTCCAACGTCAGCTATACGCCCCATACCGTAGCGGAATATACGGTCATGACCATGCTCATGGCCATCCGGAAGATGAAGACCATCCTGACCAGGTATATGGGACAGGACTATTCCCTGACGGGCATCCGCGGGCGGGAGCTGTGCCATATGACCGTGGGCGTCATCGGAACAGGGAAGATCGGCGAGACCGTGATCCGCCTCCTGAGCAGCTTTGGCTGCAGGATCCTGGCCTACAGCAGGACAGAGAAAGACAGCGTCAAAGCTTATGCCCGCTACTGCGGCCTGGAGACCCTGTACCGGGAATCCGATCTCATCACTCTCCACGCGCCGGCCACGCCGGATACGTTCCATATGATAAACCGGGATTCTCTGGCCTCCATGAAAGACGGCGTCGTCCTGATCAATATGGCCAGGGGCAGCCTCATCGACACCTCCAGCCTCATAGAAGCCCTGGAATCCGGCAAGGTGGGGGCCGCCGCTCTGGATGTGGTGGAAAACGAGACCGGCATCTACTATCAGGATTTCAAATGCCGGCCGGTGGGCCATCATGAAATGGCCGTCCTCCAGGCCATGCCCAATGTGCTGATGACTCCTCACACCGCCTTTTTCAGCGATGAAGCTGTGGACGATATGGTCCGCTATTCTATTGAAAACTGTATTGCCGCAGTTTCTCATTGAGCTTTTTGTAGACCCTCTCCCGGAACCATGGTTCACTGGAGGCGGAAACCGCCTCCTGAAGAGAAAACCAGCCTACCCGGCTGTTTTCATCCGGTTTGTTCCGCACAGGAAGGGACGGATCCGCTTCCAGCAGATATGTGAGATTCAGATGGAGATGGGAGGACACATACTCTCCTTTCTTCTCGTGGCCGTCCACCGTCAGGATCTCCAGCGAATAGATGTCCGGAGATACGGGACGGACCGTCTCCAGCCCGCTCTCCTCCCGCACTTCCCGGAGCGCGGTCTCCAGAAGCTCTCTGTCTCCATCCGCATGGCCCCCCAGCCAGGCCCAGGAGCAGTACAGATTATGATAGGCCATCAATACCAGGTCCCGGCGGGGGCTCACCACCCAGGCGGAAGCGGTCAGATGAGCCGACGGATTCTCTCTGGTATACAGCTCCTCTCCGCTCCGAAGCCGCCGCAGGATCTCCTCCCGGTCCCGTTCTTCCTGGCGGTTCCAGGGTCTAAAGGCTTCTATCTCTTCTATCAGTCCCATATGCTCAGATCCTCTCTTTCCTCCTGTTTTTATAAGCTTACAAACAATTCAAATTGTCGTCAAGCATCTATCAGAATCGCTTGACGTACCTTTTTTCATTGCTTATGATAAAAGTATCTGGCTTTAAATAACTTACAGGAAAGGCGGCAGCTCATGAAGATCCAATGGAAAACCTGCTTCCGGCTGGTCATCAGCGCATTTATCCTATATCTCTGTATTCATTACTGGGGACCTTTTACCCGTCTGCTGGGCGCTGTCCTCGGCGCGGCCTCTCCCATTTTCGTGGGCTTAGGCATCGCCTACGTTCTGAATATCCTGATGAGCTTTTATGAAAACCTGTATTTCCCCGGTCATAAAGACGGGCGGATCGTCCGGCGCACAAGACGGCCCGTCTGCATGGCGGCAGCCTTCCTGACGCTGTGCGGGATCCTGACTCTGATCATCTGGCTGGTGGTCCCGGAGCTGGTCTCCTGCCTGATGTTCCTGGCTTCCGAGATCCCCCCTGCCCTGGAGCGGCTTTTCCAAAGCGAATTCTTTGTAAAAGTCCTTCCCGATGCCCTTTACGACCAGTTAAACGGCATCAACTGGGAGTCCTATATCTCCTCGGCCATACAGCTTGTCATGTCCGGCATAGGCAGCGCGGCCAATACCATTTTTGCCGCCCTTACTTCTGTCTTCTCCGTCATCGTCACTGCGTTCATCAGCATCATCTTCTCCATTTACCTGCTGATGGGAAAAGACAGACTCCAGGGACAGTGCCTCCGTGTGCTCCACCACTATCTGAGCCCCGGCCTGGAATCCAGGCTCCTGTATCTGCTTGACGTGCTCAACGACAGCTTCCACCGCTATATCGTGGGGCAGTGTATGGAAGCCGTGATCCTGGGCGTCCTGTGCATCGCGGGCATGCTGCTGTTCCGTCTTCCCTACGCGGCCATGATCGGGACTCTGGTGGGCTTTACCGCTCTGATCCCGGTGGTGGGCGCTTATATCGGCGCCATTGTGGGAGCCATCATGATCGCTACGGTCTCTCCCTTGAAGGCCCTGATCTTCCTGATCTTCCTGGTGGTCCTCCAGCAGCTGGAGGGAAACCTGATCTACCCCAAAGTGGTGGGAAAATCCCTGGGCCTTCCTGCCATCTGGGTCCTGGCCGCCGTGACCATCGGCGGAAGCCTCATGGGCATCTCCGGCATGCTCCTGGGCGTTCCCATCACTTCCGCCCTGTACCGGCTGTTCCGTGAAAACCTCCACAAAAGGGAGGCAAAAGAGCGGGAAGCCTGATCCTCCCAATCCTCCGGTCTGAAACCAAAAAGCCTCCGCAGCCAAACGACTGCGGAGGCTTTCTTCTCTTCTATAATCTTCACCTAGACGTCCGTATAACCGCCCTGACGCATCTTATCCAGCACAAACTCTCTGGCGACGCCGATTTCCGCGGCGGCCTCCTCTACGGTATAGGCGCGGCTGTTGTCGGCCCACATCTCCACCATAAACCGCCCCACATATCCGATGTCATGGAGCTTCCGGAACAGATCCGCAAACCTCACGGTGCCTGTCCCGAAGGGCACGCACTTGAACACGCCCGGCTTTGTCTCCTTCACATGGATCGCGGCGATCTCCGGAAGTCCCAGCTCCAGCTCACTTTCCGGATCCCCGGAAAACTGGGTCAGATTCCCCATATCCGGATAGATCTTGAAATAAGGAGAAGGGATCTCCCTCAGATAATGCTCCGCCCGCAGGATCGTCCCCACGAAGGGAGTATCCATGATCTCCATGGCCAGGATGATCCCCGCCTTGGACGCCATGGCGACAGAATCCTTCATCCCCTGGAGGAAATACTGCTCCGTTTCCCTGTCGGACTCCTCATAATAAACATCATAGGTGGCCAGCTGGATGCAGGTGATGCCCAGCTTCTGGGCCAGGATGATCCCCTTCTCCATGATCTCATATGCCTTCGCCCTGGTCTCGGGATTTTTGCTCCCGAAGGGGAAGCGGCGGTGACCGCTCAGGCACATGCTGGGGAAGATAATCCCCGTCTCATCCATCAGCGCCCTGAGACCGGCGATCTCTTCATCGCTCCAGTCCAGGCGGGCCAGCCTGGCGTCGGACTCGTCCACCGAGATCTCGATGAAATCATATCCGGCCGCCTTGGCTGCCAGCATCTTTTCCTTCCAGCTGAAGCTGTCCGGCAGAGCTTTTTCATAAATTCCCAAAGGTGTTTTATGCAGATCAAACATTTTCCGTGCCTCCCTGCAGGCTCTCCCAGACTCCGGACAGCGCCGCAACGATCTTTCTGTAGGTCTCATATTTCTGCTCATAGATGGGGCCGTACTCCTTCCGGGGCTCTACCCGGCCGGATACCTTCACCAGCCTGTCCGCCGCCCCGGCGTAGTCCTCATAGACTCCGGCTCCGATGCCCGCCGCCATGGCAGCTCCCAGGATCCCCTGCTCGTCGCAGGACACGGTCTCCACCGGGATCTGCAGGGCATCCGCGAACATCTGCACCCACACAGGAGAATTGGCGGCGCCGCCCGCCAGACGGATGGCCTCCGGTTTCTCCCGGTTCCGCAGGAGCCTCTTCACATGAGTCATATGAGAGAACACGATGCCCTCGTAGACCGCGCGGATCATATGGCGCCTGTCGTGGAAATCCGTAAGGCCGATGAAGCTGCCTCTGGCCAGAGGATCTTCGTTGGAACCGTTGAGGAACGGCAGGAAATAGACCTGACTGTCCTGAGGCTCTATGGCTGCCACAGATTCGTTGGTATATCCGTAAATATCGTCGCCGGCCTCCTTTTTCTCCGTCAGCAGCTCATCGATGAACCACTGGAGATTTCCCGCGGAGGTGGGGCTGCTCTCCTCGATCAGGTAATACCCGGGGATGCAGTACATGGAATTCAGAGATACCGTCCCATTGTCAATGGGCCTGGTGGTAATGTATTCATTGATGCTCCAGGTGCCGGCGATCATGCACATGGCCTCTGTATTGCACACTCCGGAGGCGATGCCGCAGGCATCCACGTCGAACATACCGGCCATGACAGGCGTTCCTGCCGCAAGACCCGTGCGGGCCGCCGCCTCTTCCGTCACCTTTCCGCAGATGTCGGCGGAAAATTTGAGCGGAGGAAGCTTGTCATAGATCTCTCCCAGACCGAAATACTCCAGAAGCTCTCTGTCATATACCTTCGTATCCAGGTTCACCAGATTGGCGCCGGAGAAATTCGTATACTCTCCTCCGGCCTCTCCCGTCATGCAATACCGGATATAGTCGTTGATGGAAAACACATATTTGATGCGGCGGAACGCTTCCGGCTCATTGTCCCTGAGCCAGGCCAGAAGGCTCACAGGCTGGCAGGCCAGTATATCCTGGTAAGTCTTCTTATATACTTTCTCGGCGGTACCGTCCTGCTTCCACTTCCTGGGGTATTCCCATGCCCTGGTGTCCGTGGAAAGGATCCCCGGATAAGCGGGCCTTCCGTCCTCTCCCACCAGGTAAAGTCCCTTTCCATGGCCGGAGAAGGACACCCCGGCGATCTCCTCGGGACGGAGGCCGCTCTTCTCCAGAGCCGCCCGGATCACCTTGCTGTTCTGCTCCCAAAGGGCGTCCATATCCCTCTCCGTAAAACCGGGCTTGGGGGTCTGATTATGGATCGGCTCTCTGGATACGGCCAGAAGGTTTCCGTCCTCGTCGATGATCCCGGCTTTGACAAAGGTCCCGCCATTGTCAACTCCCATTAAATATTTCACGATTCTACTCCTTTATATGGTCTGTTACTTCTCCGGCACAGTCTTGGGGCAGTCCGGATTGTTGGGACCGAAGTGCTTGAGGATCACGATGGGCTCATACTTGCTGTGATTCTCAATGACGATGCCGGCCCTGGCCGCCTGCTCAGAGACGAAATACTCGTCCGCGCTCTGCTGGCCGAACCGCAGCATGACTGCCGTTTCCGCGTCGAAAACGCCGAACTTTCCGTGGCCCTGTACAAAGATGCAGCCGTAAGCGGCGGGATCCTTGATGGTGACCGTCTGTCCCGGATACACTGTCAGCTCCTTGGCGCAGATGTATTCATTGGCATAGGAGACCCATTTCTCTACATACTGCTCCGTCTCTCTGGCTACTACAGGAGGGCGGAAATACGTCTTCTTATAATGAGGATCGATATTCTTCTCCCAATCCAGCAGGCTGAAGATATAATCGATGTCGTCCTTCTTATCCTCCGGGCACTCCTCCACCAGCATATCCCGGGGATAGATCTCGCCGGATACCACATTCTCCTCCACGGAATTCACGTCGGAATTCCACTGAGGCTCATAGGTCAGATAGGAAGCAGGCGCATGGATGACGCCGGCCGGCGTGTACCATCCGGTGCCCAGCTCTACCCTGTATGCCCTGGAAAGCTCTGTGATCCTGGTGTCTGCCTCATTGTAATGGCGCAGGCGCTCCTTCACATCCTCCGGATCCGTATCCGGATCAAAACCGAAGTATGTAGCGTTGTTCTCTCCGGAGTAGTTGTTGAGCTGCCTGGGGAAGTAGTAGGACTCAGGCTTTCCCAGCTTCCCGACCCTCGCGGCAGCCTCAAAAGTCAGATGGACGTGATGGAACAGCGGGTTCTCAAAATCGAAAAACTTGGAGTACATGGGCCAGCCGCCGTATTTCTCCCAGAGCTCACTTCCGATCAGCTCGGCTCCCAGAGTATCCACCGCTTCCTTCAGCGTGAACTTCTCATCAGAATCAGGAGAAACCGCCACATAGCTCATTCCCTCGTCCGGAGCCGCCAGCGGCCCGTTGTTGGCCGTGATCGTGGAAGAGAACCACCGTTCCTTGATGGCGCCTCTCTCGATGCCCAGCGCGTAATAATCATCGGGATGGAGCTTCAGCCTGTGTCCGGCTTTGCCAAAACGTCTGGGGACAAAGGTGGGCATCAGACGGAACACACCCTTCCCCTCTTCAAAAGTCTTGCGGATCAAATCTTTTTCTGCCATCGCAATTTATCTCCTTGCTTTTTTCTTTTAGTTTACCACAGCTCTGCCGGGCTCGTCCATCAAAAAACTTGTCAGATTTCATAATTTTCTAAAATTTTACCGTTTTTCCCCCGTCATTCTGTACACAGCTCTTGACAAGGCCGTCTCTCTTCATCTATAATCTACTCATATACTTTTTAAGGAGGCTGTAATTACATAATGGACACCAGCGACAGTGGTGCTGAGCCCGAACCAACCTGTGATTATTATTTACTTTTATAAATAAGGCATGGCCTGTGTATGTTCCGATCGGATACACGGGTCATGTCTTATGCTCGTTTCTGGAAAAATATTCTGTATTTTACACATAGAAAGAGGTCTGTTTTGAGTAATATCATATTTTTACTGTTAGTTCAGGTAGTTTTGATCCTATTAAACGCGATATTCGCTTCCGCCGAGATCGCCATCCTATCCGTCAATGAGACCAAGCTTGCCAAAATGGCGGAGGACGGAAACAAAAAAGCCAAGAGACTCTGCAAGCTGACCAGCCAGCCGGCCCGGTTTTTATCCACCATCCAGGTGGCCATCACGCTGTCCGGCTTCCTGGGCAGCGCTTTCGCCGCCGATAACTTTTCCGACGGCATCGCGGACTGGCTGGTGAACATCGGCGTACCGATCCCCAGAGCCACCCTAGACGTGATCGCGGTGGTGCTGGTCACCCTGATCCTGTCCTATTTCACCCTGATCTTCGGCGAGCTGGTACCTAAGCGGATCGCCATGAAGAAATCCGAGCAGCTGAGTCTGGCTATTTCCGGACTCATAAGCGGCATCTCCAAGCTGTTCGCCCCCATCGTATGGTTCCTGTCCGTCTCCACCAACGGCGTGCTCCGGCTCATCGGCATCGATCCCAACGAAGAGGAAGAGCAGGTCAGCGAGGAGGATATCCGGCTGATGGTGGATGCCGGAAGCGAAAAAGGCACCATCGACCACGAAGAAAAGGAGTTCATCCAGAACGTTTTTGAGTTCGACGACCTGACTGCGGAAGAGATCGCCACCCACCGGACAGACGTGGAGTTTCTCTGGGCGGAGGATTCCACCGGCGAATGGGCCAAGACCATCCACGAGACCCGCCACACGCTCTATCCGGTCTGTGAGAATTCCCCGGATCATATCATCGGCATTCTCAATGTAAAAGACTATTTCCGTCTGGAAAACAAGACCAGGGAATCCATCATGGCCACCATCCGGCCTGCCTATTTCGTGCCTGAGACCATCAAGGCAGACGTGCTGTTCCGCAACATGAAGAAGACCCGCAATACCATGGCCATCGTTCTGGACGAATACGGCGGCATGGTGGGCATCGTCACCCTCAACGACTTGATCGAGGAGCTGGTGGGAGATCTCAACGACGACGACCCGGCCCAGCCGGACGACACGCCCCAGATCATCCAGGTCAGCGAAAACGTCTGGTCCATCTACGGGAATCCGGACCTGCAGGATCTGGAGGAAAAGGCCGGGATCGTCCTGGACAGCGAGGACTGCGATACCTTTACCGGTTATGTCTTTGATGCCCTGGGCATGGTGCCCGACGACGGTGTCCAGGATATCCATCTGGAGCTTCCCACTCTGCTGATCACCATCTCCCGCATCGAGGAGCATCAGATCGCGGAAGCCACCATTGAGATAAAGCCTCCGGCAGAGGATCCGGAAAAAGAAGACGAATGATCTTCCCGCCTGCGGCGGGCCGCATGAGCGGCAGGATGAAACGAAGTTTCCTATAGAGTAAAAAAGGATCCTGCATGGCAGGATCCTCCGCCTGCGGCGGGTCGCATAGGCGACAATATTCCTTTCCGCCGCAGACAGGTCCTGCGGAGCGTTTTTTTAATAGGGAACGAAGTTTCCTATTAAAAAATAAAGGGGCGGCCGCAGCCGCCCTTTTACAATCCCCGCTCATAGATCTCATTGATCACCGCCTGAGCCTGTTCCATTTCTTTTTTTCGTACGATCATATCCCTTTCGCTTAGGATCGCCAGCATCTCATCCACCAGATCCTCTATCCTGGGATCCTGCATCCTGTACAGATATCCCAGCATCCTGGAAGCGGTGTAGTCCGTATTCAGATTCCTGTAGGCGACCTCCGCAGCAAACTCCTTCGGATACCCCTTTTCCAGTAGCACCCGGTATAGCTCTTTGGTCCGTTCTGACGCCATGGCGTTTCACCTCCGTTTTCATTCAGCACATGGATAAACACTATCCTTTCAGCCGCTTTCATTATCCCATTTCAAATCATCCATCGCCGCAAGCGGCGCTTATCCGCATCCGGATCCGTTTTACCGATCCTTTTTAACGTTCTTTCTCATTTTGCTTTTCAGTGGAACCCTCATCCAGGCTTCCTGTATCTGAAAATGCCAGACAGCCAAGGGTCACAGTCAGGATATCAGCGAAGGTCCGGAGGATCAGATCCGGAATATCGGCGCGGAACACCAATGGCATAAAGAAGTTGAAGAGGGTCAGATCCACGCCAAACAAAAGACAGCCCAGGATCATTGCCCGCTTTATCCGGTTTCCATTGCGGATACAGCGGTTCAGCCACGCCAGCGCGCAGGAGATCACCATACCCGTCAGCAGACACCACAGTACCGTTTCCAATGTTTTTTCATCAAAAGAGGAGTATGTGTCAAAGATGAGATATTGCATCATCCGCCCGGCAAAAAAGCAGACCGTCACCGCCGGCGTCGGAAGGACAGGAAATGCTGTCTTTTTCCGGTCTGCTGAACATCCGGATCTCCCAAACAGCCATCCAAGCATGAGCCCCATGACGATCAGGGCCCCACTGTCCGCGATCGGATATGTGATGCGGTCAAGGGCCGCCACATGGGGCAAAGGTTCCAGCAGATAAACGATCCACACCGCGCAGCAGGCAAGACCGTACTTCAATCCCTGTACGATCCGGTTTCCGGTCATCCGCTCCCGAATCAGCAAGAACAAGGCCGCGATCAGGGAGTAAGCGAAAATCCCGTAGACCGTAAACACCAGCGGCATGGTGCCGTTCTGCGCGAAAACGCTGGGTGCCAGGACCGTCTGCTCCCCAGCCGGGATGGAAAGCTGACCGATGATCCGGATGACGGTGGTGACAGAGCCGATCAGAAGGATTTTCAGGATATTTTTGATGACCTTATTCATATCATATCGTCCCCTGTATTTCTTGGATCATAAGATTTCCCATTTTCCATTATACAGCACGCGGCATTAAGAAACTGCCTGCTGCCGGTAAAAGCTGTGTAAAATGACGGCTCCGCTTTCAGAATCTCCAGATCTCATACCCCTGACGCCTGGCCGAATCGTAGACAGGCTGCATATTTTTTTTCAGAATGTGGAAGAACTCCTCCTTTGTATTTCCGGAGCGGTACAGTTCCTGAGACGCCCAGATGGAATGAAGATTATCCTTATAGCAATTCTCATATAGATTCCTGATGGCGGGCTTTTCCTGGATCAGGCCGTAGAGCATGAACTGATTTCCGGCAAACCGCGGGAAGAAGGGCTCCCATCTGGGCAGCCGGTTACTCTTGGACGCGTTCAGGGAAGCGTCCATGGGCATCAAGTTCCACAGCTCGTCATTCATGACAAATGACCATGGTATAAAGTGGTCCACCTCGAAACGTTCCTTTTGCAGCTTCTGTTCTGTAAACACATCGTAAACCGGCCGGATCTCAAAAACGGCTTCCCAGAGCCTGCGGGCAGATCCGAGCCTGCGCATCCTCTCGTCCAGAGGCGCCAGCTTGTACACCAGTCCCGGCACCTCCGGATTGTTCATCTGGAGCCATTTCACCTTCTCATACTGGATCCAGCCCATGATGGAGACCATGTTGTCCTGGATCATTTTGATCCAGGAAGGGTGAAAATACAGCTCTCTTTTCAATCCGCCGCTCCGCCCCAGGGTATAGGGAAGGGGTGTGACCGAATTGCTGAACCACTCCGCGTATTTGACCAGTCGTGTGATATTCCCCCACGCCGCCGGCACTTCGCTCCTGTTGAAAAAGCCTGACAGGGCACGGTAGGGCACCATATGGGTCAGCTGCTCCTTATATGCTTTTATGGCCGGACCGTGAGCGCGGACCGCGTTTTTTATCTCTGTCTTGGAGGCGTTGGCCGGAAGGCCGCTGAGTCTCGCCAGCTCCAGGATCGCCCTCTCCAGGCCGTCCCGCACCTGTCCCGACTGGAGGCCGCTCAGATGGATGTGAAATTCCCGGACCGAATACCATCCGTTGGCGATCATCTCATCGATCATGTCATTGAAGGTCGTTTCCGTGACCCCCTCCGAGATCAGGACTGCCAGCGCCTCCAGCCAGTAAAATTTGTAGCAGGACGAGGGGTTTTTCATCATCTGAGAAAAAGCCTCTATATCCAGATCACAGTCATAGTTTCCTTTAACTCTCAGCGTATAGTCCATTTTTGAAAAATCGTATTCAGCCATTTTTCCTTACTCCGCTCCGGACGCGCATCTTCCGTGATCCACAACTCCCGGATCCTAAATTCCGGAAAGTCCTCCATAAAGTTCCGAAAGCTCTTTTCATCAAAATCTGTATAATACCTGCCGTTTCGCTCTCCCTCAAAGCTTCCGTATTTAAAAGACATATAAACGGCGGCATTTTCACGGGCCGCCGCCGACAGTCTGCGGAAAACCTCCGGAAGCTGTTCCTTTTTCAAATGCAGGACAGATGCGCAGGCCCAGATCCCATCATAGACGTCTGAGACATCCAGCTCCTGAAACTGCATATTTCGGACTGGAACACCTGTATACGCCTCCGCCAGCCTGCAAAGTTCCCCGGAACCGTCCACCGCATCAACCTGAAACCCTTTCTCAAGGAAATATCTGGTATCCCGCCCCGATCCGCAGCCAAAATCCAGGATCCTGGCTCCCGCATCCAGATAGGAAAGAAAACGCTCCTGGATCTTGTGAAGATCAGCGTTCCTGGTCTCCTCCGCGAACTGCCGCGCGTTTTTATCATAATAGTCCAACGTCCTGTTCAAGATCTCCCCTCCGCCGTGACACTCTCATCTCTTAAACTCCATTTTAAGGGAAAGCCCGGATAAATTCAACCTGACGGCACACAAGCGGCAAAAACGTTCCGCCGGCAGGCTCCTTCCGCCCGCGGCAGATTTCTCCGCGCCGGCGGTTCTCGTAAAACGGCGGACGGAGCGGAACGGAGACCGCATAACGCCGCAGTGCGTTCCCACGGAGTGTTTTTGCTCTATGGAAACAAAATTTCCTATAGAGCAAAAAACGCCGAAAGCACGTTTCCCATGCTTTCGGCGATATACTCTGGCGTCCCAGAGAGGACTTGAACCTCCGACCTACCGCTTAGGAGGCGGTCGCTCTATCCAACTGAGCTACTGAGACATCTTACCTGATGCAGCTACTCCAGGAAATTCACCTGTCCCTGAAGCCATACCGTACCCTTGAACCTCCGTCCCTCCAAAGGTTCTCCCAAAAGATCCTTCGCATTGACGGCGATCTGGAATACCAAATCACTGCACTCTACCATTAAAACATAAATTTCTTCATTTGTCCAGCTATTTATGATTTTTTCTGCCTCCAATATCTCCCCCAGGACAGAATACTGGTCGCACTCCACACCAAAGGGCATGAAGCAGGAATCCACGATGGAATAGACGTCCTCCCGGCGGACCCGGCTGGAAATGGAATTGTACAGATCCATGTCCTCCAGGGCCAGAGAATCCATGGCCGCGGGATTTCCTCTCCTGGCCGCTTCCAGAAGCTGGGTGCGCTCCGCGGAGGCCACCTTGATCTTCTCCCTCTGCTTCTCGGTCTTCGCAATGGGAAGGAGGATCCTCCCTCCCGTGGAAAGAGCCGACAGCATGACAGAGGACACCCTCAGGCTCTTGTAAGGATCCTGCATACGGCTCATGTATTCAATGCCGTTCTGCAGATAAAAGATCAGGGACACTCCTACCCGGTACTCTTCGCAGATGCCCGAGTAAGACTCCTTCTCCGCGTGGCGCTGGATCTGGCAGGGCGCCTGGGTGGATATGCAGGTGCTCCTCAGGAACGGGAAATAATAATCCCGCTCCATCTCGTCCCGTTCATTGAGCTCTCCATAGACGGAGATGCCGATCCCGCTTCCTGTGTCGGTATAGATCTGCATCCTGGTACCGTCGTCCGCCTGTACCACCTGGATCTCTCCCGGGTTCTCCTGGATGCGCTCCAGAAGCCCTTTGATCTCCTGCCGCTTCGTATACTCACTGAATCCCACCGCCCGCAGAAATCTGTGCATAGCTTCTCCTTTTACCATGCTTTATTTATCCTTCGGCACCAGCTTCGTCTGGCCGCCCATATAGGGCTGGATCACCGCCGGGATATTGACGGACCCGTCCTCATTGAGATTATTCTCCAAAAATGCGATCAGCATACGGGGCGGGGCCACGACTGTATTGTTCAGAGTATGGGCAAAATACTTGCTCCCGTCCTTGCCCTTCACGCGGATGCCAAGACGTCTGGCCTGGGCATCTCCCAGGTTGGAGCAGCTTCCCACTTCAAAATATTTCTTCTGTCTGGGAGACCAGGCTTCCACATCAAAGGACTTCACCTTCAGATCCGCCAGATCGCCGGAACAGCACTCCAGAGTCCTCACCGGAATATCCATAGAACGGAACAGATCCACCGTATTCTGCCAGAGCTTCTCAAACCACATGGGGCTCTCCTCCGGCTTGCAAACCACGATCATCTCCTGTTTCTCAAACTGATGTATCCGGTATACGCCTCTCTCCTCAATGCCGTGAGCGCCTTTCTCCTTCCGGAAGCAGGGCGAATAGCTGGTCAGCGTATAGGGAAGCTTCTCCTCCGGATTCAGCGTATCGATGAACTTGCCGATCATGGAGTGTTCGCTGGTCCCGATCAGATACAGATCCTCCCCCTCGATCTTGTACATCATGGCATCCATCTCGTCAAAGCTCATGACGCCGGTCACCACATTGCTGCGGATCATGAACGGAGGGATGCAGTAGGTGAACCCTCTTCCGATCATAAAATCCCTGGCGTATGCCAGGATGGAGGAGTGGAGTCTCGCGATGTCTCCCATGAGATAATAAAAACCGTTTCCTGCCACGCGGCCCGCGCTCTCCAGATCGATCCCGTCAAAGCTCTCCATAATGGCCGTATGATAAGGGATCTCAAAATCCGGCACCACCGGTTCTCCGTATTTGGTAACTTCTACGTTCTCGGAATCATCCTTTCCGATGGGCACAGACGGATCGATGATATTGGGGATCGTCATCATATCCTTCCGGATGGCTGCCTCCACCTCCCGCTCTCTGGCGGTCAGCTCTTCTACTCTGGCGGCATTGGCGTTAACCTGGGCCTTCACCGCCTCGGCTTCATCCTTCTTTCCCTGCTTCATCAGGCCGCCGATCTCCTTGGAAAGGCGGTTCCGGTCTGCCCGGAGAGCCTCCACCTCCTGCTTGATGGTCCTGTTCTCCTTATCCAGGGCGATCACCTCATCCACCAGCGGCAGCTTGTGATCCTGGAATTTCTTTTTGATATTCTCCCTGACTGCGTCGGGATTCTCCCTCAAAAACTTAATGTCGATCATTTTATTCCTCCTGTAAATGGTATTTTCCTGCTGCCGGACCAGAAGGTCCGGCCGTACCGGGACGCGGCGCCTCTCCTTCCGGGCAGCGGCTTCCCAAACCGCCTTTGCCGTAAAGAACCTTATAAAGCAAAAGGATCCCGTAAAAACGGGATCCTACGCCTGCGGCGGGCCGCATAAGCGGCAGGATTCCTCTCCGCCGCAGTGCGATCCCACGGAGCGTTTTTTCTCTAATGGAAACAATGTTTCCTATAGAGCAAAAAGAACCCTCCGTCCCAGGGACGAAAGGTTTTCCGCGTTGCCACCCATATTGCCGGCTGCGCCGGCCACTCAAGTGGTGGGATATAGGCCACCGGCCTTTTGACTCATCGCCAACTGCTCCGAAAGTGGACCGGCCTGCCGCTCTGCCGGTTCGCACCTCCCACCGGCTCTCTGAAAGAGCTCTGCACGCCATGGCTTTCCTCATCGCGTTTCCTCTATGGATTGTTGTTCCCTATTATATAACAGGGCCTCTGTTTTTTCAAGCACCTTTTCCCGCCATTTCTTCCTTATTGCCAGAAACTCCCCTGCATGATATACTTTTTTTATCGCAATTTTACCCATACTATAGATATGACACAAAAAGGAGGGACAGCCTTGAAAAAAATCCTGCTGTTTTCCACCGGAGGCACCATCGCTTCCGTTCCCACTGAAGACGGTCTTGCCCCCGGCCTGACCGGTGAAGAACTCCTGAAACAGCTTCCTCAACTGAACGGCATCTGTGAGATCCGCTGCCGGGAGCTTCTGAAACTGGACAGCAGCAATCTCCAGCCGGAAGAGTGGGCCCAGATGGCGAAGGCTATTTTCTCTTCCCTTTCCATCTTCGACGGCGTCGTGATCACCCACGGCACCGATACCATGGCCTACACAGCCGCCGCCCTGTCCTTTATGCTCCAGAATCTCAATAAGCCGGTGATCCTGACCGGTTCTCAGCTCCCCATGGAAGATCCGGAAAGCGACGGCCCCAAAAACCTGCTGGATGCTCTGGTCTGCGCCGCCGACGGACGGCTTTCCGGCGTTCATGTGGTCTTCGACGGCCTGGTGATCCGGGGGACCCATGCCAGAAAGATCCATTCCCGGGACCGTCACGCCTTTGAGAGCGCGGGGAGTGATCCAGTGGGAAAGATCTCCGGCGGACAGCTGATGCTGGACCGGGAACCCGGTTCCCGACCGGATCAGGCTCTGACCCTCAATGCCAACTTTTCTCCCAACGTACTCCTCCTGAAGCTGACTCCAGGTTTCTCTCCCCGGCTCCTGGAAGCCGCTCCGTCTCTGGGATACCGGGCAGTGGTCCTGGAAGCCTTCGGCCTGGGCGGTATCCCATGCCTCCGCAGGAGCCTCCTTCCTGCCATCCATTCCCTGACGGAGCAGAAGATCCCTGTGGTGGTGACCACTCAGTGCGCCTTCGGAGACTGCGACCTGTCTGTGTATGACGTAGGCACGGAAGCCGCCAGGGCCGGAGCTCTGTGCGCGGGCCCCATGCCGACGGAAGCGGCCGTGGCCAAGCTCATCTGGATCCTGGGACAGACGGACGATCACGCTGCCATGATCCAGCTGTTTTCCCGGGACATCGCGGGAGAATTCCATTAAAATCCCGAAAATGGATTTTAGTATTTGACAAAGTTTCTGCAAAATGTTATAGTAGGCTCTAGGACAATGGCGTCAGGAAAGCAGGGTCCCCCTGCTTTTTTTGGCACCATTTTTTTATGCTCCATGCAGGAATATTATTTAATAGGAGGAAATCAATATGTCATATGTAGACGAAATGATCGACCGGGTCGTTGCCAAAAATCCCGGTGAACCGGAGTTCCATCAGGCTGTGAAGGAAGTTTTGAATTCCCTTCGACCCGTGATCGAGAAAAACGAAGAGCTTTACCGCAAAGAGGCGCTTCTGGAGCGCATCACCGAGCCGGAGAGGATCGTATCCTTCCGCGTGCCGTGGGTAGATGATAAGGGCCAGGTACAGGTAAACCGCGGATACCGCGTACAGTTCTCCAGCGCCATCGGGCCTTACAAGGGCGGACTCCGTTTCCATCCCTCTGTATACCAGGGCATCATCAAATTCCTGGGCTTTGAGCAGATCTTCAAGAACGCTCTGACCGGCCTTCCCATCGGCGGAGGCAAGGGCGGCTCCGACTTCGATCCCAAGGGCAAGTCCGACCGCGAAGTCATGGCCTTCTGCCAGAGCTTTATGACGGAGCTCTACCGCCACATCGGCGCGGATACCGACGTACCTGCCGGCGACATCGGCGTAGGCGGCCGTGAGATCGGATACCTGTACGGACAGTATAAGCGCATCACCGGCCGTTATGAAGGCGTCCTGACCGGAAAGGGCCTCACTTACGGCGGTTCCCTGGTGAGGACAGAAGCCACCGGCTATGGTCTTGTTTATATCACAGACGAGATGCTGAAGGATCACGGCATGAGCCTCGAAGGAAAGACCGTTGTGATCTCCGGTTCCGGAAACGTGGCCATCTATGCCGCGGAGAAAGCTCAGCAGCTGGGCGCAAAAGTAGTTTCCATGAGCGACTCCAACGGCTATGTCTATGACCCCGACGGGATCAAGCTGGACATCGTGAAGGACATCAAGGAAAAACGCAGAGGCCGCATCAAAGAGTACGCGGAAGCTGTTCCCACAGCTAAATACACCGAGGGCAAAGGAGTCTGGACCATTCCCTGCGACATCGCCCTTCCCTGCGCTACTCAGAACGAGCTGAACCTGGAGGATGCAAAAGCCCTGAAGGCAAACGGCTGCTTCGCGGTATGCGAAGGCGCCAACATGCCTACCACCCAGGAGGCCACCGATTATATCCAGGAGAACGGCATGCTGTTCCTGCCCGGCAAGGCTTCCAACGCCGGCGGCGTAGCCACCTCCGCTCTGGAGATGACCCAGAACAGCGAGCGTCTGTCCTGGACCTTCGAGGAAGTTGACGCGAAGCTGAAGGGCATCATGACCAACATCTACCGTCAGATCAGCCAGGCCGCCAAAGAGTACGGCCAGGAGGGCAATTATGTGATGGGCGCCAATATCGCCGCCTTCACAAAAGTGGCAGAAGCCATGACCGCCCAGGGCATTGTATAAACATTCATAAAAAAGGATCCTGCCATGCAGGATCCTCCGCCTGCGGCGGGCCGCATAAGCGGCAGGATTCCTCTCCGCCGCAGTGCGCTCCCACGGAGTGTTTTACTCTATGGAAACGAAGTTTCCTATAGAGAAACAAAAGGGGCTGTTGCATCAATGATTAGTAAATCATAGGTGCGGCAGTCTCTTTTTGTCTTTTAGAGGGTAAAATCTTCGTCTCATTTAT
>CAJFUL010000005.1 GCA_904420245.1 Candidatus Paralachnospira avium | reverse complement strand
TTCATCATGGAGAACATACCCTTCTTCATCTCACCGCCGTACCAGGTGTTGATGATGACCTGCTCGCGGCTGGTGATGTTGAACACGACTGCGGTCTCGGAATTCAGGCCCAGCTCCTTGTAGTTCTCAACCTTTGCCTTGGAAGCGTTGTAGACCACGAAATCAGGCTCGAAGTTCTCAAGCTCTTCCGCAGTGGGCTGGATGAACATATTGGTCACGAAGTGAGCCTGCCATGCAACCTCTACGATGAAACGGATCGCCATGCGGGTATCCTTGTTGGCTCCGCAGAACGCGTCTACCACATAGAGCTTCTTATTGGACAGCTCCTTCTGGGCGATCTCCTTTACTGCCTTCCATGCCTCTTCGCTGGCAGGATGGTTGTCGTTCTTATACTCATCGGAAGTCCACCATACAGTATCCTTGGAATTCTCATCCATGACGATGAACTTATCTTTAGGTGAACGTCCTGTATATACGCCGGTCATAACATTGACTGCGCCCAGCTCACTCACCTGTCCTTTTTCATAACCCTCCAGTTCGGGTTTTGTTTCTTCCGCAAAGAGAAGCTCATAAGAAGGATTATGCACGATTTCCGTGGTGCCGGTGATGCCATACTTGGTCAAATCAATTACTGCCATCTTACATTTACCTCTTTTCTTTCTATATTGGGAAACGGACGATTCCGGTCCCTTTCCCATTAATTATACATGATTGGCGGATTAAATCAACAAGATTTTTTAAAAAATGATAATTATTTAACGCGGATCTGACTTAAAACTCCTCCCGCATACCCCGCCCCCCTTTCTGCGCAAGCTCCCTTTCAGTCCAAGGATTTCATAGGATTTTAGTAGTTTTTTCCTTGATTAATGATTTTTGCTCACGTATAATCGATTCTGAAAGTAAAAAGGAGAGTTTTCCATGCTTCAGATCAAACAGATTTGCAAACAATATAAGACCGGTCCTCTCGTCCAGCAGGCCCTGGATCATGTGGACCTCACTTTTCGTGACAGCGAATTTGTCGCGGTCCTGGGCCCCAGCGGCTCCGGAAAGACCACCCTGCTCAATATCATCGGCGGTCTGGACCGCTACGACAGCGGCGACCTCATCGTCAACGGCGTTTCCACCAAGAATTACAAGGACAGAGACTGGGATTCCTACCGGAACCATACCATCGGCTTCGTCTTCCAGAGCTACAATCTGATCCCGCATCAGACCATCCTGGCCAATGTGGAGCTGGCCCTCACCATCTCCGGCGTCGGAAAGACCGAGCGGCGCCGCAGGGCCCTGGAGGCTCTGGAAAAGGTGGGTCTGGGCGACCAGGTCCACAAGCGTCCCGGACAGATGTCCGGCGGTCAGATGCAGCGGGTCGCCATCGCCAGGGCCCTGGTCAACGATCCCGACATCCTGCTGGCCGACGAGCCCACCGGCGCCCTGGACAGCGCCACCAGCGTCCAGGTCATGGACTTATTGAAGGAAGTGGCCAGGGACCGGCTGGTGGTCATGGTGACGCACAATCCGGAGCTGGCTGCCCAGTACGCCACCCGCATCGTAAACCTCCAGGACGGCCGCATCCTCTCCGATACGGACCCCTTCCGGCCGGATACGGGCCTGCAGGAGAAGCCCGTCCACAGGAATCTGGGAAAGGCCTCCATGTCCTTTCTCACGGCTCTCTCCCTCAGCTTCAACAATCTGCGCACCAAGAAGACCAGGACTCTCCTGACCTCCTTCGCAGGTTCCATCGGCATCATCGGGATCTCCCTGATCCTGGCTCTTTCTTCCGGAGTAAACGCCTATATCAAGGCCGTGGAGAGGGAGACTTTGTCCCTCTATCCTTTGCAGATCCAGAGCACCGGCTTTGACTTTACCTCCATGCTCACGGCCGAGGGATATGAAGCCTCCGGACAGCAGGAGGGCGAGATCAATGTCATCGAGATGATCACCAGCATATTCTCCAAAATGGATTCCAACGACCTGGAATCCCTGAAAGCGTGGCTGGACAGCGGCGAAAGCGGCATGGAGGCGTATACCAGCGCCATCGAATACACCTACAACGCAGTTCCCCAGATCTACCGGCTGGAGGACGGCGGCCGCGTCCGCCAGGTCAATCCGGACCGGTCCTTCGAGGCTCTGGGACTGGGTTCCGCCTCCACTTCCAGCAGCATAATGTCTTCTTTCATGGGGACCGACGTCTTCTATGAGATGCCTCAGACTCCCAGCCTCTATGAAGGCCAGTACGACGTAAAGGCCGGACGATGGCCGGAAAATTACAATGAATGTGTTCTGGTGCTGACCGCAAACGGCGCCATCAGCGATTTCCTCCTGTATACTCTGGGGCTCCGGGATTCCATGGAGCTGGACCAGATGGTGGAGCAGTTCATCAATGAAGAAGCCATCGACACGCCCGAGGACATCGGCTCCTATTCCTATGAGGATATACTGGGCATCACGTTCAAGCTGGTCCACAGCAAGGACTATTACCAGTATGACAGCCAGTACGGGATCTGGACCGACAAGAGCGGCGATGAAGCGTATATGCGGTCCCTGGTGGAAAACGGCGAGGATCTCACCATCGTCGGAGTCGTACAGCCGGCCGAGGATGCCAACGGCGCACTTTTAAGCACCGGCATCGCTTACCCGGCTTCCCTGACCCGCCATGTGGCGGAGACCGCGGCCCAGAGCGAGGTCGTAAAAAACCAGCTTTCGGACCGGAACACCAATGTATTTACCGGCGAGCCCTTCGGAGAGAGCAGCTTTGAGGAAGATTTCGATCTGGAATCCCTCTTTTCCGTCGATGAGGAAGCGCTGCAGAATGCCTTTCAGTTTGACGGGGAGGCCCTTTCCCGGGAAATGGGATCCGCCTTCGACTTATCCGGCTTGGAGGATTCCCTGGATCTGTCCGGCATGATCGATCTTGGCGGGATCTCCGTCGACCTTCCCCAGACTCCCTCTCTGGACCTTGAGGCCGTCATGGGGGAGATCCGGCTGGATGTGTCCTCTGATTCCATGCAGGCCATGATCTCCGGACTTCTGGACGGGTACCGGGAATACGCGGCTTCCAATCCCCAGGCCGATTTTTCCGGTCTGGGAGACAGCTTCCTGTCCTATCTGAACACAGACGGAGCGCGGCAGATCCTGATGGAAAGCCTTCTGCAGATCCTGGAAGACAGCGGCGCCCTGGACATCACTCCGGAACAGATCCAGGAACTGTTCCGGGAGATCCTGACCGGCTTCCAGGCCTATGCCGCGGAAAACGGCTACACGGACCCGGACCGGTTCGGCGAATATCTGATGGAATACCTCCAGACCGGGGAGGCCCGGGAGATCATAAAACAGTGGAGCGACCGGGTCTTTGAGGAAAACGGGGATATTTCCATTTCTTCCGGACAGCTGGAGGAACTGGCCGGCAAACTGGCCTCCGGCTACCAGGCTTACGCGGTGGAAAACGGTCTTCCGGATCCCTCCAAGATGGGAGAATATTTCCTGGACTACCTGGGAACGGAAAAAGCCCAGTCCCTGATCACAGGCGGCATCGTCTCCATGATGGACGCCTCGGGGATCGAGCAGCAGATCTCCGGTTCCCTGGAGTCCTATATGAGCCAGATCGCCGGTTCCTATTCTTCCGCCATCGCGCAGGCTCTGGAAAGCCAGGTCACTTCCGCCATGGAACAGATCCTGGCCCAGCTCACCTCTGCCATGGAAGCTTCCATGAGCCAGGCCGCCTCCAGTCTGGGGGCCAGCCTGGAAGATTCCATGAAGATCGACGCAGAGGCTTTCACCGGCGCTTTTTCCATGAATATGGATGCGGAGGAGCTGGGAGAACTGCTGTCCTCTGCCCGCGCCGCCCAGAACGCCACTTATGAGAGCAATCTGAGCGCCCTGGGATATGTGGACTTCGACCAGCCAAGCGGCATCCGCATCTATCCTCTGGACTTCGAGAGCAAGGCCGAGGCGGTCCGGCTCCTGGATGCATACAACAGCCGTATGGAAGCCGAAGGAAAGGAAGAACAGGTCATCACCTACACCGACATGGTGGGAACTCTGATGAGCTCCGTGACGGATATCGTGGACATCATCAGCTATGTGCTCATCGCCTTTGTGGCCATCTCCCTGGTGGTCTCTTCCATCATGATCGGCGTCATCACTTACATCAGCGTCCTGGAAAGGAAGAAGGAGATCGGGATCCTCCGGGCCATCGGCGCCTCCAAGGGGAATGTGGCCCAGGTGTTCAACGCGGAGACCTTCATCATCGGACTGACGGCGGGCCTCATCGGCATCGGCATGACCCTGCTGCTCATCCTCCCCATCAACTCCATCATCCACCACCTGGCCGGGACCAGTGACATCAACGCGTTCCTTCCTCCGCAGTACGCGGTCATCCTGATCCTCCTGAGCATTTTCCTGACTCTGCTGGGCGGTCTGATCCCCTCCAGGAAAGCGGCCAAGAGCGATCCCGTGACAGCTCTGCGGACGGAATAAAACAAAAAGGACAGGAGCCTCACTCCTGTCCTTTTTCATAAAAGCATATCGTTCCTCTATTTTCCTTGGCTCGATACAGGGCCTTATCCGCCCGGCGCACCAGCTCGGAAGGCGCAAGCCCCTTTTCATAAAAGGCGGCCCCGAAACTGACCGTGGTCAGACTGTGACTGCGGCACAGCCGGCTCTTCCGGAAGCTCTCCTGGATCTGCCGGCAGCTCTTCTCCACCTGCTCTCCGGACGCATCCCAGAACAGCAGGCAGAACTCATCTCCTCCGAACCGGAAGGCCTCGGCTCCCGGCACCACGTCCAGAAGGGCCGACAGCTTCTGGAGATACTGATCTCCCACCGTATGGCCAAAAGTATCGTTGATGTCCTTAAAATGGTCCACATCCAGCATCACGAATACGGCATTTCCCTCCAACCTCTGCATCCGGTCAAAGGCGATCCGCAGAGCGTTCCTGTTGCGGATGCCGGTGAGACTGTCGGTCAGAGTCTCCTCATAGAGACGGATCCGGTCCTGCTCCAGCCGGCTGCTGATCTCGTACCTCTCCCGCTCAAAACCGATGACCACGAGACTGGCCGCGTATACCGCGGACAGCACCAGAATGGAAACGGCGCAGTCCAGCTGGGAATTGGCATCGCTTATCCGCCCCGCCGAATATACAGGCGCCCATACGATGAACAGATCCGAGATCAGCTTGGAGAGCAGGGAGGCCGCCGCCGTGACCGTGGTCAGCTTCCACTCTCCGTAGATCACCGTCATGAAGATCACAAGGGCATAGACCATGCCGAGGGAATCGAACTGGATATGGATCGTATAGACCACGAAGGCCACAAAAACATACATCATCGATACGATGCACGCCTTTGTCCACATGGTCTTCGCCCGCCGTATCAGAAACGCCGACACGGCCAGAGCCGCTGTGTTCAGACCACAGGGCACCAGGATATATTTGATCAAATAGGTAAGGGGGCTTCCCAGCAGAAAATCCAGTTTCTGCACCGCAAAATAGAAGAGACATTCCATGAGGCCGATGAGGCAGATCGCTCCCACACCGAAGTAGAAGCATCTGTGGACCCATTTTCTGGCCAATGCCTCCTGCCCTGGACTGAAAATGCCGGCGGACCCCCGGATCCCCTTGATGATGCCGGGATGTTTCATCTATCGATAACTCCATTTCCACTGCAAATAAATGTAGCATCATTATAAACAAAACAGTCTGGATTATCAAGTACGCCTTTGCAAATACCTTAAGATTTTCTGGCGGACGAATATTTCCGGCAGATCACCGCCACGGTGCCGCTCAAAGCCAGCAGGGCCAGGGCGTTGGGGATCACCATGAGTCCGTTGAAGAAATCCGCCAGGGCCCAGACCAGATCCACCTTGAGGGTAGACCCGACGATGATGAAGACCACAACCAGCAGGGAATAGATCCTGGCGCCCTTCTTCCCCAGCAGATACCTGGCGTTGATCTCTCCGAAGAAGTGCCAGCCCAGTATGGTGGAGAAAGCGAAAAACAGCAGGCAGACGCTGACAAAAATATCTCCGAAGCTTCCAAAGGCGCCGGTAAAAGCCGACTGGGTAAGGGCGATCCCTTCTTTTCCATTTCCCAGCACTCCGGAAGTCAGGATCGCGAACACGGTCAGATTCAGGATGATAAAAGTATCGATAAAGACGCTGATCATGGCCGCCAGCCCCTGCTCGTGGGGGTTTTTGGCCGAAGCCCTGGCATGGGCATGGGGCGTGGAGCCCATTCCCGCCTCATTGGAGAAAAGGCCTCTGGCCACTCCATACCGGACCGCCTCCCGGACCGTGATGCCGACGCCGGCCCCCAGGACTGCCCTGGGGCTGAAGGCTCCCACAAAGATGGCCTTCACCGCGGCGGGAAGCTGCGTGATGTTCATCCCGATCAGGACCAGGCTTCCCACGATATAGATGCCGGCCATGGCGGGCACCAGCTTCTCCACCACGGAGGCCAGCCTGGACGTGCCTCCGATGAAGATAAAGGCGGCGATCACCGCCAGGATCAGTCCGATGGCGACAGGCGGGATATGGATATTCCTGGCCTCAAACACTTCCGAGAAGGCCGCTCCGATGGAATTGGACTGGACCATGTTCCCCATGAAACCCAGAGCCAGGATGATCAGCACCGCGAAGATCCCCGCCAGGATCTTTCCGAACCTCCCTTTGAATGCCGCCCGGATATAATAGATGGGACCGCCCGTCACTTCCCCGTCTTTCACAGCTTTATACTGCTGGGCCAGAGAAGCCTCCGCGTAAATGGTGGCCATCCCGAAGAAAGCCGACAGCCACATCCAGAAGATGGCTCCGGGGCCGCCTCCCACCAGGGCAGTGGCCGCTCCCGCCAGATTTCCGGTCCCCACCTGGGCCGCGATGGCCGTCACCACCGACTGAAAAGGCGTCATTTCCCCTTTCTCTCCCTTTTTCCCTTTCATGGAAAAGTTTCCGAACACATGGCGGAACGCCTCGCCGAACTTACGGACCTGGATGAACCGGAGACGGATGGTAAAGAAGATCCCTGTCCCGCAGAGGATCAGGATCAACAACACATTCCACAAAAAATCATTGGCCTTATTTACTGCTCCCAGCATGTCATATCCTCCTTATCCTTTCCGCCGTCCGCAAAGTCTTCCCGGCCGCGCGGCCGGCGGTATGCGGCCCTCCCGGCAGCCGCGCCGGAAGGGCTTTGTTTTATAAAAGTGCAAAACAAAAAGAGCTGATGATCATCAGCCCTCTAAAGAGTATAGAACATTGCGTTTTTTCTGCCCTGTCCTTTTGCCTGAGAGATATACGGCCCAAAGGGCCGCTTTACACCTTCGGCGCTCCCACGAGGGGAGACTCTCCAGAGTGTCGCTTTTACCGACGCTATATAACATAGCATACCCGCTGCAAAAAAGCAAGCAGAAAAATACGGCCAGAGAACGGCGTTCTCCCTTAGCGGAGCCTCCATCCGCTTCTCATGCAGGGTTCCATCTGAGCGGCTCTGAATACCGGCGGTTCCCGTTCCGCAGCTGGCCGCGCGGCCAGCTCCCTCATAAGCGGACGGAATCCTCTCCGCCGCAGCGCGGTCCACGAAATGTTTTCCCCTCTGGAAACGAAGTTTCCCATGGCGCAGAAAAGCGCCCGGTCTCCCGGGCGCAGTCTTTCGTCAGTCTATATAAATCCCCGCTTCCGGGGCTTCTCAGCTGTCAGTTTCAGGATGGGAGAGGAGGTCTTACGCCTCTCCGTCGTACATGAACATAACAAGTCTCTGCACATCCTCAGGCTCATGAGCGATCAGCTCCATCTCACCGATGGTAGGATCCGCGAACACACTGGAAAGCGCAACGTACTGGGTCAGCTTAGACTTCAGGTTCAGCCTGTCGCCCTCATCCGTAACCAGTTCAACCTTGCCCTTGCATTCATCGATCACCTTGAAAAACTTCTCGACGTCCTTGACATTTTTAACCTTCATAACGTGTCTCCTTTCTATATTTAATGCATTCCTCATGCTGGCCTCATCATAGCATATCAGCTCTCATTTGTAAACGGGTCCTGGGATTTTCTCCCATTCTCCCAGAAGTCCCGGAGTATCTGAGGCAGATTTTTGTAATTTGTCACATAGTATCCCGACCATTCCCTGGGAAACATCCGTTGATATTCACGATAGAGGAACCGTTCATCCAGCAAAAGTATGATGCCCTCGTCGCGGTCCGTCCGGATCACACGGCCCGCCGCCTGGAGCACCTTGTTCATCCCGGGATACCGGTAGGCGTAGGCAAAGCCGTCCTTTCCCTGTTCCTCGAACCAGCCCCTTAGGATTTCCCTCTCCGTACAGATCTGGGCCAGCCCGGTCCCCACCACCAGGACGCCGATCAGCCGCTCTCCCTTCAGATCGATCCCTTCGGAAAAAACTCCGCCCATGACGCAGAGGCCCACCAGGGAACAGTCCCTCTCCCGGTCAAACTCCGCCAGGAAGTCTTCCCTCCCGGCCTCGCTCATATGGGTGGACTGGACGATGAACTGGATATCCGTCTCCTGCTCCTTTAAGACCTGGTATACTTCTTCCAGATATGCATAGGATGGGAAATACGCCAGATAATTGCCCTTCCTGGCCTCAGCCGCCGTCCGGATATATCCGGCGATCTTCGCGTATTCCCGGCTGTCCCGCCTCTTATACCGACTGCTGACATCCCTTCCCACGGCCAGCAGCCGTTTGGCCGGATCGAAGGGCGAAGGCACATAGACCGCGTATTCCTCCGTATTCCCGCAGAGCAGCTCCTTATAGTAATTCACCGGGAGCAGCGTGGCGGAAAAAAAGACCGTGCTGTTTCCTTTCTCCAGGCACTGGGCCAGACTGGCCGCCGGACTGGCGCAGAAGAGCCGCAGGAGAAAGGATTCTCTGCTGATCGGCTCCGTATAGATCCGGTAGGAGGCATCCATCTGCTCATACATGGCCAGAAAATGCCGGATATCCAGATACAGACGGCCAAATTCCTCGTTGTCATCCATGACCCGGTATTCCTCCTGGAACCGCTCCATCTCTCCGAAAACAGCAGTCAGGGCAATGGCAAACTGGCTTACGCTGTCCCGGACCAGAGGCCCGTCGCTCTCCCGCTTCATCTCCAGCAGCAGCCTGTTGCACCTGGAAAGTCTCTTTTCCAGCCTGGGACTGAAGGGCTTCACCAGGGCCCGCACCGCCAGAAAGTCCTCCTTATACAGGGAGGCGCTGTACATTTCCCTGGCCCGTTCCACCAGATTGTGGGCCTCGTCCACCAAAAACAGGTATTCTCCGCCAGGTCCCTCGGAAAAATATCTCCTCAGCTGCGCATTGGGATCGAAGACGTAATTGTAGTCGCAGATCACCACATCCATCCAGCCGCTCAGGTCCAGGGTAAATTCATGGGGACACACCTGATACCGCTCAGCCCATTCCAGGATGTCCTCCCTGCCGGCCTTCTCCCTGCCGCAGATATAGTCGTAAACCGCCGCGTTGACCCGGTCAAAATGGCCCTTTGCGTAGGGGCAGACGTCGGGCCTGCACCTGGGTCTCTCCCCCTCTGAGGCCATGGGACATGTCTTTTCCTTGGCCGTCAAGGTGACGGAAGAAGCCAAAAGCCCCTTTTCCCGCAGGATCTCCATGGCTTCCTCCGCCACGGTCCTGGTCACGGTCTTGGCCGTCAGATAAAAGATCTTCTCTCCAAGCCCCTCTCCCACCGCCTTTACCGCCGGAAACAGGACGGACATGGTCTTTCCTATGCCGGTGGGCGCCTGGATGAACAAAGTCTTCTTCTGCCTCATGGCCTTATAGGCGGACACCGCCAGCTCTCTCTGGCCGGGCCGGTAGGGAAACGGAAAAGAGAGCGCTTTGGCGGAACGGTTCCGCTCCTGCCTGTGGCGGTACAGGAAAAGGCCCCATTTCCCATACTGCTCTGCCAGCCCTCTCACATAGGCGCGCACCTCCTCTGCCGTCAGCTCCTCCGTAAAATGCCGGAGCTCCTCCGTTTCCAGATTGCAGTAAGTGAGGCGGACGGCCACCCTGTCCGCCCCGTCCCACAGTCCGCTGTCCATGGCCATATACGCGTAACAGAGAGCCTGGGCCCTGTGGACGGCGGCCGGCTCCTCCAGTCTGGAAACATCCCAGTACACGCCCTTGATCTCATCCACCGCAGGAAGCCCGTCCAGCTCGAAAAGGCCGTCGGCCCTCCCCTCCAGCTGAAGCACGATCTCCCCTATGGGAAACTCGGCCTTAAGAGATACCTCCGCCTGATAACCGGCCCCCATCTGCTTCTGGAGCTTTCTGTGGAGTCTGGCTCCGGCCGCCATGGCTTCCTGTTCCTTCTTCCCCCTGCGGCGGCTGTCGATGTCTCCGCTCCTCAGGAGGAATTCCACCAGATTCCTCACCGAGATCCTGATCCTGTTCTCTTCCAGATTCGCCATATCCGTCTCTCCATCCATATCCCGCCGCCGGAGCAGGCTTCCCGCAGGCTCCTCCGCCCGGGAGCGGCCGCTCCGCCGCGGCACGGTCTTTGCAGAGCGCTTTCCTTTCACCGGCCGCTGTTTCCCATAAAAAGGATCCTGTTTTTGCTGGGCCCTCCGCCTGCGGCAGATTGCAGAATGTCTGCCGCACTCGTTTGAAAACGGCCGGAGCGGAACGAAGACCGCATAAGCGGCAGGATCCCTCTCCGCCGCAGTGCGGTCTCTCCCTTGAGATAAAAAGCGGGCTGTCCAAGACAGCCCGCTTCTCCTCGAAACCATTTCAACAAAGAGCAAAACGGTTCAGCACCTGTTCCAGCTCCTGGTTCTTCCCATTATATTCCACGGTCAGAGGCTGGGTAAAGTCAAGGCTCATGACGCCCAGGATGGATTTTGCGTCTACGATCACCCTGTTATAATACACGTCGATGTCAAAATCACATCCGCTGGCCGCGGAAACCAACTCTCTCGCGTCCTCAGCCTTTGTTATCCTGATCTGCCTTTTGTTCACGAAAAACACCCTTTCCATAAAGTAATAACAGATGATATTGTTGAATTGTTATATCATTACTTTTTCTTCTTGTCAAGATGTTTTTCTTTTATATCGTCTCACTTTTCAGGGTGAAAACTGCAAGTTGCCTTAACAGCTTCCCGCCATCCATCATATAAACGTGTTCTTTCTTCCGGGGAAATTTCCGGTTTGAAAATTCTGTCAGCCTGATAGTTCCTGGCCACCTCTTCCCTGCTGTCCCAAAAGCCCGCTGCCAGCCCCGCCAGGCAGGCGGCTCCCAGAGCCGTCACCTCGTTCAGAGCCGGCCTCTCCACCGGCACGCCCAGCAGGTCGCTCTGGAACTGCATCAGCAGGTCATTGGCCACCGCGCCTCCGTCCACCTTCAGATCCGTCAGACGGATGCCGCTGTCTCCCTCCATGGCGTCGATGATGTCCTTGGTCTGATACGCCAGGGACTCCAGCGTGGCCCGCACGAAATGCGCCTTGGTGGTCCCCCTCGTCAGGCCGAATATGGCTCCCCTAGCCCTGTCGTCCCAGTAGGGAGCTCCCAGCCCCACAAATGCCGGCACCACATAGACTCCGCCGGAATCCTCCGCTGCCGCCGCCACAGTCTCGCTCTCCGGCGCGGTGCGGATCATCTCCAGCCCGTCCCGGAGCCACTGGATCGCGCTTCCTGCCACAAAGATGCTCCCTTCCAGGGCATATTCCACTTTTCCGTCCATCCCCCAGGCAATGGTGCTCAAAAGCCCGTGGCGGGACCGGATGGGACGCTCCCCGGTATTCATCAGCATGAAGCAGCCTGTCCCGTAAGTATTTTTCGCCATGCCGGGCTCAAAGCAGGCGTGGCCGAAAAGTGCCGCCTGCTGGTCTCCGGCGATCCCGGCGATGGGCACCCGGCAATTGAAGAAATGGGTCGGCGCCGTCCTGGTATAGATGCAGGAGGAAGGCTTCACCTCCGGCAGCATGGCCGCCGGTATATCCAGCATCTCCAAAAGCTCTTTGTCCCACTCCAGCGTAAAGATATTATACAGCAGAGTCCTGGAAGCGTTGGTATAATCGGTGATATGGACGGCCCCGCCGGACAGGTTCCAGACCAGCCAGGTATCGATGGTGCCGAAGAGCAGGTCTCCCCTCTCCGCCTTCTCTCTGGCGCCCTCCACATGGTCCAGGATCCATTTGATCTTGGTACCGGAGAAATAAGGGTCGATCAGAAGCCCCGTCTTCTCCCGGATCATCTCCTCTTTTCCCCGGGCCCGCAGCTCATCGCAGATGTCCGCAGTCTGCCTGGACTGCCACACGATGGCATGGTAAACGGGGATCCCGGTATTCTTGTCCCAGACCACCGCCGTCTCCCGCTGATTGGTGATGCCGATGGCCTCGATCTGCTCCGGTCCGATCCCCGTATTCATCAGCACTTCCGTCATCACGGCCTGGACGCTGAGCCAGATCTCCGTGGCGTCATGCTCCACCCACCCCGCTTTTGGAAAAAACTGGGTGAACTCCTTCTGCGCGCTCCCCGCGATCTTCAAATGCCTGTCGAACAGGATGGCCCTGCTGCTGGTGGTTCCCTGGTCAATGGCCATAATATAGGTTTCCATAAGAAATCATCCCTCCCGGTATTTTTTTCTGTATGCTTCCGCCGCTTCCCGGCTGGAAATGGTGACGGCGCAGGCCCCTGCCTGAAAACAGGCCCGGATCTCCTCCGGCGTCCGCAACAGTCCTCCGCACATGATGGGCGCCCGGATCTCCTCCCGGATAGCCCCCAGGATCCCGCAGGCGATCCCCGGCAGGAGCTCCACATAATCCGGCTCCAGCCGGCCGCACAGAGCGATCCCCTTCTCCAGGGAACGGCTGTCGATCAGAAACAGCCGGAGAACAGCCAGCTTCCTGTTCTTTTTGGCTGTCTCCACCACCTTGGGCCTGGTGGAGATGATCCCGTCGGCCGAAAGCTGCTGGCAGGCATACTCGCATCCGAACTCATCGGCCGATATGCCCCGCAGCAGATCCAAATGGAGCAGGAGCTTCTTTCCCCGCCTGTGGGCTTCCCGGATCATGCCCGCCAGGAGCGCCAGATGGAATTCCATCAAAACCCCCCACTGAAAGTCAGAATCCAAAAAGGTCTCAAATTCCTTCATGGCGGATATGGCCAGCACGACCTCTCCCTTCCACTGGTTTTCTCTCATATCTGTCCTCTCCTACGGCTGCCGTCTTCCGATGCTCCTTCCGGCCTTCACGTCCACGCCCAGCCCGCACACATTTTTAATCATTATATCATCAATGGACACAGGAGCGCAAACCCGAATATGATGGATCTCCTCCATCACCGCGGACATTTTTTCCCTGGGCACGGGCCCGGATGTGACTACGGGCAGGCGTCTTGCCTTTCCCCCCTCCACCGGCACCGTCCCGGTCACCATCCGGACCGGGTTCTTCACTTCGGTGCAGGCGTACTGCGCGCCCCGCTTACAGCCGTTTCCGGAGACAGAGAGCACCTCTCCTCCCTCTGCCGTCTCGATCCGGATATGGCAGCTGGCCGGGCATACGATACAATCCAGCTCTGTCCTCATGGTTCCTCCTCCTCTTCCGTCAGCCTCAGGGAAAGCGCTTCCCCGTCCCATGTATCCCAGTCCGCCGCTGCAAACAGCTCCGGCCCGGCAGTCTCCATCACGGCAGGTTCCAGATACCGTTTCCGGACTGTCCCCAGCAGCCGGCCTCCCAAAAACAGCTCCAGCCTGGCTCTCTTGAATCTCCCGGAGGGGCGGAATTTCACCTGCGCCTGTCCCGCCTTCAGATCCGGCAGCAAAAGGCGCTGCGGCAGCACATAGGAGACGCCCGGTCCCGCCTCTATGGCGGCCTCGGGGCCGGGGGCGCTCCCGCCCCGCTTCAGATACGCCGCGGCTGCTCTTCCGGCCTGCTCCCCTTCCCGGCTCACATGATCCACCAGATCATGGACATGGAGCACGTTCCCGCAGGCGAAAACTCCCGGGATCTCCGTCTCATAGGAGGAATCCACTACGGCCCCGCGGGTGCGGGGATGGAGAGACACTCCCAGTTCTTCCAGCAGATGGTTTTCCGGGATCAGCCCCACGGAAAGCAGGAGCGTATCCACCTCAAAGGTCTTCTCCGTCCCGGCAATGGGCCTCCTGTCCCCATCCACCTGAGAGATCTCCACCGCCTCCACCCGGTCCCGTCCCCGGATGCCGGTGACGGTGTGGCTCAGATACAGAGGGATCCCAAAATCTTCCAGACACTGTCTCCTGTTCCGGGGCAGTCCTCCCGGATGGGGCATGATCTCCGCGACCCCCAGCACATGAGCCCCCTCCAGGGTCATCCGCCTGGCCATGATCATGCCGATGTCCCCGCTTCCCAGGATCCATACGCGCCTCCCCACCATATATCCTTCCAGGTTCAGGTATCTCTGGGCCGTCCCTGCCGTCCAGACTCCTGCCGGCCTGGAGCCGGGAATGGAAACGGCTCCCCATGGCCGCTCCCGGCAGCCCATGGCCAGGACCACGGCTCCCGCTTCTATGGTCACATACCCCTCCTGCCCGTTCACATACGATACGGTCCTGCCGCGGCCCAGCTTCCGGACGAAGGTTCCTGTCTTCACTTCGATCTTCTCTGCCGCCACCCGGTCCGCATAGCGCTCCGCGTACGCGGGTCCCGTCAGCTCTTCTCCGAACGTATGGAGGCCGAAGCCGTTGTGGATGCACTGGAGCAGGATCCCCCCCAGCTCCTCTCCCTGTTCAAGGATCAGGATCTCCCGGACTCCCTGCTCTCTGGCCGCCAGAGCCGCCGCCATACCGCCGCTGCCTCCGCCGATCACCACCAGTTCATACTTTTTCATGATCTGCCTCCATTTCTCTCAAAAACGGGACGCCGCTCCTGTCATAGACCACCTGGTCCTCCCGGATCCCCAGCTCCCTGGCCAGGATCCGCACCACCTCCGGCTGGCAGAAGCCGCCCTGGCACCGCCCCATTCCCGGCCTGACCCGTTTTTTTACACCTTTTATGGATACCGCTCCCACAGGTTTCCGGATGGCGGCCGCGATCTCTCCTTCCGAGATCTGCTCACATCTGCACACGATCCGTCCATAGGAAGGGTCCTCCCGGATGATGCGGTTCCTCTCCTCTTCCGTCAGCTCTGCCATGACGACGGGCGCCTTCCGGCGGATATAGGAGGGCTTTTCCTTCCAGCAAAAGTCCGCTCCCAGAAGTTCCGGCCGTATGAGTTCCTTCCTTATATATGCCGCCGCGGCCGGGGCGCAGGAGAGCCCCGGAGACTCCATCCCGGCGGCGTTGATGAAGCCGGGAACGCCGGGAGCTTCCTCCAGGATAAAATCCCCCGTATTGCCTCTGGCCCGGAGTCCCGCGAAGCTGCGGATCACCTTCTCATAGGGAACTTCCTCCAGGATCCTGTCCAGATTCTCCCTGACGTAAGCCAGTCCCTCCGGAGTGTTGTCCGTTCCCTCCCGGTCTGCGATGTCCCGGGCGTCCGGCCCCAAAAGGATATTTCCATGGACTGTGGGGACCGCCAGGACCCCCTTCCCCTTGGCGCCGGGCACCGGATAGATCACCCGGGAGACAAAGGGCTTTTCCATCCTGTCCAGCACATAGTACTCCCCTCTTCTGGGCGTGATGGTGAGCGGCTCCTCTCTTCCGGACAAGGTACGGGCCGGACACACAAGCCCGTAGATCCGGTCGCTGTATACCCCCGCCGCGTTGACGATGATCCTGGCGGAAAACGCTTTTCCGCTTCCGGAAACGGCAAGGAAGCCCTCCTCCGTCCTCCGGATCTCTGTGATCTCACAGTCCAGAAACAGCTCCGTCCCATTGAGGACCGCTTCCTCCATGGCTGCCTCTGCCGCCTCCCATGGTCCTATGACTGCCGTATCGGGGATCTCCAGCACCTTCGTGACGGCGCGGCTTAAGTGCGGCTCCATCTCTCTGGCCCGGTCTCCGTCCAGCAGCCTGGCCCGGATCCCTCTCTCCACGGCCCGCTCATAGAGCTTTTCCAGGACTGCCTCCTCTTCCCGCCCCGAGGCTGCGGTGAAGGATCCTGTCTTTTTGTAAGGGATCTTTAAGAGCCTGCATATCTCCTCATATCTCCTGCTCCCCTCCAGATTGAGCATTGCCTTGAGCGTCCCGTCCTCCGGATCGTTTCCTCCGTGGATGATGGCGCTGTTGGCCATGGTGGAGCCGCAGGCCACGTCGTTTTCCCTTTCGGCCACCGCTGTCTTAAGCTCATACCGGGAAAGCTCCCAGGCCAGAAAGCTCCCGGTGATGCCTGCTCCGATGATCAATACGTCGTACATGCTTCTTCCTCCCCTATCAAAAGATCTCCTGCGCCCGGGACCAGACTCCCATGCCGGAAGTTTCAGTCTCCGGCGCTCTCCCGGATATTTGCCGCAGGTCCCGCGCCGTCCCCCGCATGGATCTCCATCCCGCGAAAGACTTTTCCCATGGGCGTCCTGCGATGCAAAAAGAGCGACACAAAAAAACGAATTTTTTTGTATCGCTCTGCTCTCCTGATCTTGTCTATTAACTTGTCTCCAGTATACGATATTCCGCCGCCGAAGTCAACTGCTTCCGGCTCAAAGCTCCGTAAAGGTGCATCTCTCCCGGATGCCGGAGGCATCGATATGGAAGACCAGCGTTCCGTCCGCCAGCTCTTCCCTTTCCCAGGCGACCTCCCGGCCTTTGATCTTGGCCCTCACATACTCCTCCGGATCTTCCAGCTCCACCTCGTCGATGAATACGTCCCGCATCTGATTGTTGGAGCACTGGTTGAAGATCTCCCACACTACTTCGTATTCCTTCATGACGGTCTCTCCACTCCGGATCTGTTCATAAACACCAGCGCGAACATCCCGGCTCCCACATGGATCCCGATGATGGGGCCTATATCCGCGATCAAAGCATCTTTGATGAGACCCTTTTCCAGGAGCAGGGCCTTCAGCTTCTCCGCCATCTCCAGATTGGCCGCATGGCCGATCACCACCGTCTGCTGCTCAGGCTCCTCGCCGTCGGCCTCGATCTTTTTGCAGAAGGTCTCCAGGACCTTTTTCGTCCCCCGCAGCTTGGCCGCCGTAAGCAGCCTGCCCTCGGAATCCACGCTGAGCAGGGGCTTCACATTGAGAGCCGTTCCCAGAACAGCCTGCGCCGCCGAGATCCTGCCTCCCTGGCGCAGATGATCCAGATCATCCACCACGAACCAGTGGGCTACCCGCAGACGGTGGTCCTCCACCCATCCGGCCAGCTCGTCAAAGCTCATTCCCTCTTCCCGCAGAAGACCTGCCCGGTACACCAGGAACCCCTCTCCGATGGAGGCGCAGAGGGAATCGATGCTCACGATCCTCCTGTCCGGATACTTCTCCTTCAGGCTCTCGATGGCCAGCAGAGAAGCCTGGTAAGTGCCGCTCAGCCCCGAAGTAAAACAGATGTAGAGAATATCCTGTCCTCTTTCCAGGATCGGTCCAAATACAGTCTCATACGTATAGGAATTGATCTGGGTCGTACTGACTTTGGAACCGGCCTTCAAACGGCGGTAGAACTCGTCCAGCTTCATTTCCCGTCCGTCCGGATAATGATGGTAAGACTGGCCATCCACGAAAAACTCCATGGGCACCACCTCTACCTCCAGCCTCTCCAACTCCTCGTGCGGCAGATCTGCCGTACAGTCCGTCACGATCACATAATCCTTCATCTTCTATCCTCCTGCTGGCCGGTCCTAAATGGCCGGACCCCCCTCTTGTGAAACACTGTTCCCTCTATTGTATCGGCATTAAAAATATTTGTCAATGCTTAACGGCGCACCCACACCTCTACTCCCCGGTCCACACCCAGCTCTCTGGCCAGCTGGCAGTTTTCCACCAGCACGTCGATCTGTTTTCCGTCGATGCCGCCGCCGCAGTCCTCCGCCACATACTCATAATCCAGACCGCCAATCCTCACATGGGTATAATAAGGGATCACGTCCGGATCCACCGCGATGGTGTGGTGGAGCTGCATGGGTTCCTGGGTGCTGGTCTGCCAGGCCCACTGGTCGTTGCAGCACTCCAGCGGGCAGTAATAGGTAATGGTCCAGTCATCTCCCAGGCTCACCCACTGCCCCTCCTCCACCGCCGAAGAAGCCTCGCTCCCGCTCTCCGCCAGCGCCGTCAGGGACTCCTCCAGCCGGATCTCCGCCGTCTCGGTGTCCGGGACCGTCTCCCCGTCCTCTGTCCCGTCCGTCTCTGTTTTATCCCAGTCCGGTTCTCCCACCATGGAGACCCCGTCCGACCTGGACGGCTCGTAATTTTTTATCCACCAGTTGTTGAATCCGGCGATATGTTCCGCCGGCACGCAGAATCTTCCCGTCAGCAGCATGCACAGCCCTATGGCAAATCCTTTTTTCATAAAATCTTCCTTTCTTTTTGGATTTGTCATAGTATTGCCATTTTTGCCCCGGATATTCGGTCATACGACCTTCCGGTACAGCCGGATATGAAAACGGGTCCCCTCTCCCTTCCTGCTCTCCGCCTCGATCTGGCCTCCCTGCTTGTTGATGATATGCTTGGCCATGGCCAGGCCGATGCCTACGCTGTCCTTCCCGCTGTTTTTCCCCTTATAGAACCGCTCGAAGATATGGGGCAGGTCCTCCGGACAGATCCCCTCCCCATTGTCCTCCACCGTCAGCTGGAAATAAAAGCTCCGCTCTTCGCAGGAAATCTTGATGGTTCCGCCCTCCGGCGTATGCTCCATGCAGTTCTTCACGACATTGGACAGCGCCTCCGCCGTCCAGGATATGTCGCAGTCCACATACTGATCCTCGCCGGCCAGGATCTCCAGCTGCTGGTCCTTTAACTCCATGGGGATCAAAAGATGCTCCACGGCCCTGGAGACCAGCTCCGAAGCCTTCACCCGTTCCGTCCGGAACCGGACTGTCCCGGCATCCAGCCTGGACATCTTAAGGAGCGCGTTCAGCAGCCACTCCATCCTCTCCAGCTGGGAACGGATGGTAGCCATGAACTCTCCGCGCATTTTCGGCGGCAGTCCCTCATCGTGCAGGAGGTCCGTCATCACCATCATGGACGTCATGGGGGTCTTGAGCTGATGGGAGATGTCGGAGAGAGAATCCGCCAGATATACCTTATCCGCCTTCAGAAGCTCCGCCTGGGTCTCCAGGCGGGTGATCAGCTTATAGATGTCGTTGCGCAGAAGACTCAGCTCTCCTTCTTCATTATCCGGAGCGCTGAGCCCCTGTTCTCCGTTGAGGACCCGCTTTAGGTATATCGAAAGCTTCCGGATCTTCCGGTAACGTAAAAAATTGACTGCCAGATATACGGAGACCGCGGCCGCGAAAAAGACGGCGAAATAAAGGAGCGCCTCTCTGGAAGCTCCATAAACGGCGCTCCCCGTCAAAACTCCGATGCCAAGCAGTATAAAAAAGCCATACTTTACTTCCCGGTTCCGAAACATCTGCCTACTCTCCCAGCTGGTAGCCCAGCCCTCTCACAGTCTTTATGAGCTCCTGCTTCCCGTCGTCTCCCAGCTTGTCCCGAAGCCGCTTGATATATACGGTCAGCGTGTTGTCGTTGACATACTCTCCGCCAATATCCCAGAGGCTCTCCAAAAGCTGGTTCCTGGTGAGCACCTTGCCCTCCGCCTTGGCCAGCGTCAGGAGGAGCCTGTACTCCATAGCCGTCAGCGGCAGCTCTTCTCCGTTTTTATAGACCTTCGCCTGAAGAGGATGGATGGAAATATCCCCCACGGTAAAGGTCTGGGGCGTCCGGTCCGCCTTCTGATACCTGCGGAACACCGACCGCATCCTGGACAGAAGCTCCCGGATGCGGAAAGGCTTCACGATGTAGTCGTCGGCTCCCATATCCAGCCCCATGACCACATTTCCCTCGTCGTCACAGGCAGTCAGGAAGATCACGGCAGTCTCCTCCCGGCGCTTCGCCCGCCTGCATATATCATAACCGCTGCCGTCCGGAAGGGTCACGTCCAGCAGGCAGAGATCAAAAACGTCCCGCTCCAGAGCCTCATAAGCCTCCGAAGCAGAATGGCAGGTGCAGACTTCATATCCCTCCTGCTTCAGAGAATATTCCAGTCCCATGGCTATGCTGTGATCGTCTTCTACAAATAAGATCTTCATATCCTGTCCCCTCCATGATCATAATTTATTATATAATAATTAAGGAAAAAAGGATATACACTTTCGGAAAAGCCGTGCTATAATAACGACGGCACAGGCATACTGTGCCGGGAAGGGGACGTTACAAATGATTGCCATACTGTTATCACCGGTATATATCCTTGTTAACCTGTATCTGCTGCGCTGGAACCTCTGGTGGCTGGCCGCCTGCTCTTCTTTTTTCAAAAAGAAAGGCTTCCGCATCACCTATTCCTGTTTTTTTCTGGCTCTGTCCCTGTCGCCTCTTTTTTCCTTTCTGATCACAGAGCCTTCCCTGAAATGGTTTTTCAAACATCTGAGCAATTACTGGCTGGGCACGTTCCTCTATATCCTGCTGATCATCCTGATCGGCGACATCATCCGTTTTATCCTTCTGCACTGCAGCAGGGTCAATAAGGTCAAACTCCGCTCCAGAAAAACGTTTATCCTGACGGGAGCCATCGTGATCTTCTGCATCCTCTCCGTAAGCCTCTATGGGATCGTCCACGCCAGGACCCTGAAGGTCAAGGAATATCAGATCACCGTCGATAAATCCTGTGAAGCCGGCAATTTAAAGGTGGTCCTCATCGCCGACCTCCATATGGGTTACAACATCGGCCACCGCTATATCGAAAAAATGGTCCGGAGGATCAACGCCCTGGAGCCGGATCTGATCTGCATCGCCGGCGACATCTTTGATAACGACTACGACGCCCTGGACGACCCGGCCGCCATAGAAGCGGCTCTTGGAGACCTGGAAAGCACCTATGGCACTTACGCCTGCTGGGGAAACCACGACATCAATGAACGGATCCTGGCCGGCTTCACTTTCGGGAGCGGCGGCCTTCTGGAAGACGATCCCAGAATGGCCCGTCTCCTGACGGATGCCGGCATCACCCTGCTCAACGACGAAGCCGTCTGCATCGACGATTCCTTTTACCTGATCGGACGGAAGGACATCACCAGAGTGGAAAAGATCGAACAGAGCCGGAAATCCCCCGCCCAGCTGACGGAGGGCCTGGATAAGGACAAGCCCATCCTGGTGCTGGAGCATCAGCCCCGCCAGCTGGACGAGGTGGCCGCCGCGGGCGCAGACGCCCACCTGTGCGGCCATACCCACAACGGACAGCTGTTCCCCGGAAATCTGCTGGTGGGCTTCACCTATGACAACGCCTACGGTCTTGAGCGGAAGGGGGATATGTACTCCATCGTGACTTCCGGCGTAGGCGTCTGGGGCCCCGGCATGCGGGTCGGAACAGACAGCGAAATCGTCGAAATCGACATAGAATTCAGCCAGGCGCCCTCCGCGTGACCCATGAAACAAACCGCCCAGCGCACATCCACCGCCGTTTATCCGCGGATACAGTCCCTTATCCTCCCCATGGCCGGAACGCCGGCCAAAAAATCCGGCCGCCCCGCAGTCTCGCGGGGCGGAAGCCTTTCAGAGGCCGCCGCAGCGTGTCTTGTTTAAAAGTCAAGCAGCGTACTTTTTCCCTGCCTTCCACGGCAGGAGCGCTGACTGCCGTGCAGACTGCCCCCGATGCTGCCAAATAAACCAAAAGGAGGAACTGCCATGAAAGAAGCAGTGATCAACAAGACACCCATTGACCGTGAGAAGCTCTCACAGGAGCTGGAGGATATGCTCCGTCCCTTTGGCCTGTGCTACCGCTACAGCGGATACCCCGGCTTTATCGACGCCATCCTGCTGGCGGTGGAGAATCCCCAGCGCTTAAGCTGTGTGAGCAAAGAGATCTACGCGCCGGTGGCGGCCAAGTACGGCCTCAACCCCATCAATGTGGAGCGCAATATCCGCACCATCCGCGATGTGATCATGAAAAATGACGGGGCGCTGTTCCTGGAGCAGATCAGCGGCTGCCGCCGGTGGCACAACTGTGTTCCCTATCCCGGCGAGCTTTTGGAGGTCATTTCCTCTTACCTGCGCCACCGTCTGTAAAACCTTCTGACCGCTCCAGCGCCGTCCGTTCGGTGGCGCTGGTCCAGGTGCGCCGAAAGGCCGTCACGCCGGTCCCCCGGAGACCCCTGTTGTAGGTGTCATCCAGATAGGGACGCAGGCGGGCGGCCTTTTCCGGTCTTCTCAGCTCTTCCAGGCCCTTTCTCACCAGGCGCCGGACCTGCAGAGGCTCCTCGCCCAGCAGCTCCCCTGCGGCTCTGCTGTCCATCCCCCGCTGGTATCTGCAGCGGATCGCGTGCCCGGTCTTATTTTCCAGCTCATCCACACAGGCCCACAGGATCCTTTTCAGCTCTTCACCGGTCATTCTCTCCACCACGTCATGTTCCGGCCCTTCTGAGCCCTTTAGAAAGCCTTCCAGGGTGGTCTCCCGTCCGTCTCCCAGGACCGCATCCAGACTTTCCACCTCTTCCAGGGCCATATCCCGGCGCAGGCTTTTGAGAGACGCTGCGGAGATCCCCAAGGCTGCTGCCGCCTCTTCATCCGGCAGGGGCGTCCCCCTGCTGGATTCCCAGCCGTCGGCCAGGCGTCTGTAGCGGTTCATGAGGCCTGCCCTGGCCGCCGGTATCCGGATCAGGCTGCCGCCCTTTTCCAGATAGCGGCCCATGGCCCGCCGGATCCAGTACGGGGCATAGCTGCGGAAGGGGATCCCCTCTTCCGGCCTGTAGCGCTCCACGGCCTGGCACAGGCCGATAAACCCCTCCTGGATCAGATCCTCCGTCTCCGAAGGCCGGCAGAAGCGGCGCGCGATCCCGGCGATCATCGGCCGGCAGCGCCGGTAAAGGGCCTCCATGCTCTCCTCCTGCTCCACGCCGGCCCGCACCTGTTCCACAAGCCTCTCATCCGTCATCTTCTCACCGCCCCGCCTGCTCTCCGGACGGCAGCAGGCCGCCCTCCCGGCTTTTAGGTATCTTCCTCCTGGACCGGGACTGCGTGGTAATAGATCGCCGCCTTTTTGTTCTCCAGAACGAAGGCGTCATATACCACGCGGCCCTCCACCAGCTGGCCGCTGATCCCCGGCGGATTCTGGTGCGTATTGTAGCTCTCCAGCTTCACCGGCGCCACCGTGGCGCTGGGATGGCACAGCATAAATCCGAATCCAGCCGGCACTCTGGAAGCGGGGACGCGGATCACGTTGGCCCCGTCCAGGTTGGATATCACGCCTTTCATCCGCAGGTCCGCCCCTATATCCGTTTCCAGCACGATGTCGCTGCTCTGTTTCAGGATCAGATACGTATCCGGCGTCACCACCAGCTGGCGTCCGCTCTCCGGCACCTCCGCCGCGTCCATGGCCGCCCCGGCCTTGAGGATCTCCCCGTAAATATTCTGGGCCGTCAGCGCCGCTGCCGCGGGCTTGGTCCCGGCTCCCGCGCACATTTTGCCATACACATACGCGTCGATCTCCGGGATCACCACCTCCCGGATCTGGCGGGCCAGCGCCGTGGCCGCCGTCAGTGTCTGTCCCGTCTCATCGGCGTCCATGGCGTCGATGGCGAATGTGAAAGATCTGTCCTTGCTCAGGGTCAGCTCTTCTGTAGCCGCGTCAATGCCTTTTACCTCGCCATAACGGGACCAGTTATTGCTTGCAGGTCCGCTCCTGCCGTAGTCCGTCATGGGCGCTGTGCTGATCTTGTAGATCTTCACGGTATGCGCCCCCGTCCAGCTGAATTCCTCATTGGTCAGCAGGCTTTTCTTGCTTTCCGCCTTGAACTGTTCGTCCACATAGGGCAGAAATTTTGTCGCCAATGCGATTGCCATTCTCTACTCCCCTTACTGTTCCAGGCCCATGGCCCTCTTTATGGGATCCTCATAAGCCGAGGCCCGTCCTCCGCTGGGCCTCTGTCCCCAGCCTGCGGGCTGGGCCGCTCCCAGATCCTGGATCATCCTGACTGCTTTTTCCAGGGCTTCCCTGTCCTCATAGCGCAGCACTTCAGCCAGGCCGGCAGGCAGCCCTGCCTCCATCAGCTGTTCCTTCGCCTCCAGAAGAAGCTCCCTGTTCTCCAGCTCTTTTTCCCTGGCCTGGAGCCCGTCCATGCCGGAGCGGCTGCGCCTGTCCCTGGCAAGACGCTTCTGCACGATCTCCTCCAGTTCTTCCTGGGTAAAAGTCCTGCCGTCCGCCTCCGGGTTCTGAGTCATTTCCACCTGTTCCATGATGTTACCCTCTCCTTTCACCGTTTCATGTGATGTAAGATTAATATACTTCCCGGCGGTGAGATCTATACAGGCATCGTGTTAACTAATCCCGCTCCGGCAGCGGAAGGAGGAAGGAGGACGAAGGCATATGAGCCCGTCCTCCTTCCTTCCTGCTGCCTGTGACAGGGAAAGGGAAAATGTATATATATAACAGTTTCTTCCCTTCATTCCCTGTATTTTGACAAACAAAAAAAGCCGGGATTTCCGGCTTTTTGAAAAAAACAGTTGACAAAATCCAATTCCTGTAACATAATGCGTCATAGGCGGCCTGGCAATACGTTCCACGACACCGCGATGGAGAAACCAACGCAAAACCTGACATTTACTCTTTCCCATCTGCGGCCACCCGCGGCAGTCCTGTCTATATGGCCTCTGACGATCTTTTTCCGCGCCTCCCCGTGGAGGACGTAATAACACGAATGAGCCATCGGGGGCTCGAACCCCGGACAACTTGATTAAAAGTCAAGTGCTCTACCACCTGAGCTAATGGCCCGCGAAAGGCTGTACAGCCAGCAGAACGTCTATATCTGCACTGGGCTAGCTGGATTCGAACCAGCGAGTGCAGGAGTCAAAGTCCTGTGCCTTACCGCTTGGCGATAGCCCATCATATCCAAAATG
>CAJFUL010000004.1 GCA_904420245.1 Candidatus Paralachnospira avium | reverse complement strand
ATGTGGCGGAGATCGTGGTGCCCGACGATGTGAAGGCTTCTGCCGTGGACGGAGCGGGAGACACAGAGGATGACAGCCTGGAGGATTTCCTGGGAGGAGATACCGGGATTGATACGGAGGAGTCCACGGATCCTGCGGAGTCCCAGACGGAAGAGTCCACGGAGGAAGAGACCATTGCGGCCAATGCCGACGGGACGTATACGCTGAACAGCATGTGGGGCGAGGGAAGCGTCAATATTGCGGCGCCTCAGGGATATGAACTGAATCCCTACTCGGACAGCTCCTATCTGTCCTTTACCGACACCTTCGGACAGGATTTTGATGAGATCTATGTCAGCTATATGCTGGAGTCGGATTACACCGATGAGGATATGACCAGCTATTATATGGATGACATTTCTTATTACCAGGAGAATGAGGACTATACGGATGTGACGGTCCAGGAGAAGCAGACGGTGAACGTGGCAGGACGGGATGTCAGCTATATCAAGGTCAGCTATACCTTTGACGAGGACGGCCACTATGTGGAGTACTACGCGTGGACCCAGCTGGCAGACGGAAATATGGTGGACTGCAATGTGGAGGAATACGCTTACGGACAGGAGCCGGCCCTCCTGACAGACGATATGACCGTGCTGGAGACCATGTTCTCCGTGATCTCTGAATAAGGGGGAGAGATCCTCACAGGATATGGAAGCCCGCCGGGCGGAAGAGCAGAAGCTCTTCCGCCCGGTTTTTTTAGTATGGAAAGGTTTTTACAGTCATTAAACTCCCGAACTTGTAAAGAAAAAATTACAAATAGACGGAAAATATTAAGATAAACAGAAGATTATAAAGAATACTTGAAAAATAGTAGGAAAATAAGGTAAAATAATTCCTAATAAAGGAGGGAGGGAGTTTATGAGAAAACAGGGGAGAATCTTTCTATTGCTGCTGGCTTTTCTGACCCTGGCCGGCTGCGGCGCGGAGCAGAAGGAGACGGGAGGAGAAAAAGAAACTGGGATCTCCGTAGAAACGGAAGAAAATGGTTGGGCGGGGATTGCCAATGGGGATATGGTGGAGGTCCCCATTTCAGAAGGAGTCATGCTGAAGGCACAGGTGGAGATGCCGGAGGAGGGAATGGAGGGGATCCAGACGCTCCATGTAAGGATGGACGGTTTTCCGGCAGAGACTTACCGGGAGGCTTTTGGGATCCAGGAACCGGTGGAGGAGTGGGCTTACCGGGAGGGCTTCGGCTTCGAGCCGGAGAAGGTCTACAACTATTCGGGGGAGGCCGGTACTGGAGAGGAACGGATGCCGGCTACGTTGGCGCTTGGGACGGACGTATATTTTTCCACAAAAAAATGGGAGGATAAGTATGCCGGAAACTATCCAGTGTATAGCGTAAATGGGTTAAGGGATCCCTGGGAGGAAGCCGTCACCAACGCGGATCTGGAGTTTATGGACCGGGAGGAGGCCATAGCGGCGGGGCGGGAATTTCTCACAGAGGAGCTGGGCATAGAGGATGCGCGGATCCTACAGGCTATTTCCATGCGTCATGAGGATATGCAGAAGATACAGCAAAATACGATCCGGGAAGAGCAGGAATTGGGGTACAATATAAAAAGTCCCACAACCATGGATGATTGGAGCAAGGAAGACGATGCGTATTTATTAGTCTATGAGCAGATTTTCCATGGACTGCCGATCGTGTCATATCCATTGGTAAGGTCTGATGATTTTTATATCCCGGGAGGAACGGTGGAGCTGGGACTTACGGTCAGAGGGGTAGAGCGTATTCAGCAGAGTTGGTCTTTGGAAGTCCTGGAGAGCAGAGATGAGGAGCTGCTGCCCCTGGAGGAGATCATCGGAGCTCTGGAAAAAAAGTACGGGATGACCCTGGCAGGCGGATTGACTCTAGATACCATGAAGCTGGTTTACTATCCATATCCCACCGCCGTTGATCCGGATGCACCCTATGAGTTTGACCTGTATCCGGTCTGGCAGTTTGAATACAAAAAAGATGAATATGGAAGTGATTTTGTCTATATCAACGCCGTGGACGGCATGGAGATCGTGGGGTAGGTGATAAGGATGAAATATTTCGGCGCGCTTCGCTCGGATCTGAAACGGCTGTTTTGCGGATCCAATTTTTATCTGGCTTGGCTGATGGCGGCGGCCATCGCGTTCTTTAATATCTGGCCGGAGCTTCAGGTCTCAGGCCTTCCATTGTCAGTTTATTATCTGCTAAGCGCCAGGGGCGGGATAGGAGCCTTTCTGATGGCCATGACGGTTGCTGCGGTGCTGCCCTATGGGTTCTGTCACCGGGAGGATCTCCGCCACAACTATATCCACTGCCTGGAATCCAGAGCCAGGGGGACGGCCGTGGGCTGGGCCCACGTGACGGCCGCCGCGGCAGGGACATTTCTGGCGGTATTCCTGGGGTATCTCACCTGCTATGGCCTTCTGGCCCTGCGGCTGCCGCTGATTACGGAGCTGGAGCTGTCGCAGATCACGGATGGAAGGGGATATGAAGGCTGGTTTTATTATGGAAGGCCGCTTTTCTATTTCCTGTCGGTCTTTATCTCCGAAGGGATGGGATACGCCTTCCTGGCAGTGTTCGCTCTGATGGTGTCGGCCAGGGTGAGGAATGCCTTCCTGGTGCTGAGCGCGCCGGTGATGCTCTACTACGGCAGTCAGTTTATCTGCGGCGCGCTCCAGCTTCCGGGGATCTTCCACTGGTACAATGTCTTGAGGCGGGGCGGCCTGTTCGCCTACTATATGGAGGACGGACGGCTGGCTCTTCTGATGACGTTTCTTTATTTTTTCAGTCTCATCTGCATAGAGGGGCTGATCTTTACCCGGTGGGCGGAGAGGAGGCGGAAAAATGGATAAGCTTCGGAAGATCATCCATGTCTGCGGCGGCAGTTTGCGGCGGATCCTCAGGGAGCCGCGGTTTTATGTGGCGCTCCTGTGGTTTTCTTTGTTGATCGTAAATCTGGCAGTGGATGTCCGGGATTTGAGCTCCCTGTCCGGCGTCAAGTCCTCCCCCTGGCTGTTTCCTCTGGTGACCAAAAGCTCCGGGAACCAGCTGTTCATCATTATCGGCGCTCTTCTGATCTTCTGCGACGCGCCCTTCCTCCATGGAGGCAGCGAGTGGCAGATCTTGCGGGCCGGGAGAAGAAACTGGTTCTGGGGAAATATGCTCTATATCTGGGGAACCGCCTTCCTCTATACGCTGGGGCTGGCGCTGCTGCCCATGCTTCTTTTGATCCCTCATGCGGAGTTCATGGGCGGCTGGGGAAGGGTGCTGGGCTCCTTTGCCCAGGGCAGCGTTTTTGGAGGGACAAGCCTGAGCTATGAGATCATGGTCCGGTATTCGCCGCTGCAGGCGATGGTCCTCACCTTTCTCCCGGTATGGCTCAACGCGGTATTGATCGGCATGGTCAACTATGCCTTTAATCTTCTGACAAGGAGGGGCATCGGCGCCGCCGTCAGCGTGGCTTTGGCCCTTTCTCCCATGATGCTCTCCGGGATCCGGGTGACCAGCACTGTCGCCTATTATTTTTCACCGCCGCTCTGGATGAATCTGGAGTACTATAAGGACCGCGGCTACGGGGCCGGAGTGACCTTTGGCTATGCCTATGGGGGTTTGTTCCTGCTGATCGCTCTGTGCACGGCGGTGTCTTATGTGGGAGTCAGGAAAAAGGATCTGGTGGTTGTGGATGAGATTTAGGAGGCGGAGCTATGGATAATATGGTGGAAGTAAGAGGCGTCACAAAGAAATTTAAGGAGTTCAAGGCACTGGACCAGGTCTCCCTTTCTTTTGAACGGGGAAAGATCCATGGGATCATCGGGCGCAACGGAAGCGGGAAGACGGTCCTGTTCAAGTGCATCTGCGGATTTTTGAAGATGGATGAGGGTGAGATCCTGGTGGATGGGAAGCGGATCGGAAAAGAGATCGAAGCGCCTCAGGATGTGGGGGTGATCATTGAGAACCCCGGTTTTCTGCCCGGTTACAGCGGATACCAGAATCTGAGCTTTTTAGCATGCATCCGGAACAAGATCAAGAAAAAGGAGATCCTGGAGGTGATCGAGAGAGTTGGGCTGGATCCCAAGAGCAAAAAGCATGTGGGAAAATATTCCATGGGAATGCGCCAGAGGCTGGGCATTGCCCAGGCCATCATGGAGGATCCTTCCTTGCTGATCCTGGACGAGCCCATGAACGGGCTGGACAACCAGGGCGTGCAGGATATGAGAGAATTATTTTTGAAGCTCAAGGAGGAAGGAAAGACGATCCTGCTGGCCAGTCACAACCGGGAGGATATTGCCGTCCTCTGCGATACGGTGGTGGAGATCGATCACGGGAGGATCTTATAGGGAAAACCAGAGGAGATGCAAAGGGGCTGTCGCATCAATGAT
>CAJFUL010000003.1 GCA_904420245.1 Candidatus Paralachnospira avium | reverse complement strand
TAACCTGCGGACAACAGGACTTGAACCTGCACGTCTGGGACACCAGAACCTAAATCTGGCGCGTCTGCCAATTCCGCCATGTCCGCTCTCCGGGAGCCGGGCTCCTCCAGAATAAACAACCGCGCCAGTTAAGACCGGCGCGGTATTATCTTATCATCTCGCCTGTAAAAAGTCAACACCAACTGCCCCCGCGCTCCGCCGCCTACGGCACCGGCTCCATATGTTCAAAGCAATATCGGATGATATCCTTGCGCTTCACGATGCCGATGAAAATATCCTTGTCATCCACCACCGGAACGAAGTTCTGGTTCATGGCCTTCTCGATCAGATCCTCCATCCTGGCTCCCACCGATACGGCCGCCGTCTTCCGCTTCCTCTTGATGCCGGAAATCCGTACATTCTCCGCCTCCCGGATGTCCAGATCCCACTCATCCTTGATATACCAGAGCAGATCTCCCTCCGTGATGGTCCCCACATAACGGCCGTTCCGGTCGATGACCGGCACTTCCGAAAACCTGTGGTACTCCATCTTCTCTATGGTCTGGCGGAGGCTGAAATCCTCGTACACAAACTCCACTTCACTTTTGGGAGTCAGAAAAAACAAAATATTCATAGTGTCTCCTTCCTGTCGGTTTCCGGCAGTTTTATCCTTTTTATCGTACCATATTTCCCGCGGTCTTTCCAGCGCATCCCGCCGATTTTAGAAAAGATTAAGAGTTCTTAAGATTTCCTGAGCTCCCTTTTTTTCTTCGTCATCATACCGCCGATCCTGCCGGATTCTTTGGCGGAAAGGCTCCTCCAGCCGCCTTCGATCACCTTCTGATATACCCCGATCTCATCGGCGATCTCCAGCTTCAGCTGCTCTTCCGGCGTCAGATTGTCAAGGTCGATGGGTTTTTCCTTTTTCTTTCCCATAAAAACAATGCTCCTTTCACCATATCAGGTTACTAAGAGCATCGCCTGTTTTTCAGGATTTATTCACCGTTCCGGATTCTGGGGCATGATGAGCGCCGCTATGATATAGGCTACTATGCCCGCTCCCGTACAGCCAAATACGGCCCAGATGACCCGGATGATGGTGGGATCCAGGTTAAAATACTCGCCGATCCCGCCGCAGACGCCCAAAAGCATCCGGTCCCTCGTAGAACGATATAACCGCCGTGGTTCCATATCCACTCCTCCTCTGTCATTCTTCTGTAAAGTATAGTTCAATGGAGCCCAGTTCGCAAGAGAGGATCATATTTTTTTCTTCCTCGTCTTCATGGAAGAAGCTGTCCCTGGCGATCAGGCCTCCCAGTTCATAGCTGCCTGCCGTGATGCTGCCCAGCGTACAGTCCGCTTCAATGCCATAGTCCGCTTCCGCTCCATCCAGGTATCCGCTGACCCCGCCGCTGTGGCAGGAGATCTCCAGCGTTTCCTCCACACCGGCCTCAAAGTCCACGGATCCGGCTTCGGAAGACACGGTCATCACTTTGCAGGAAAGTCCGGAAAGCTCCATGGCTCCCGCTTCTGTCTCCAGATCCACCTGCTCAAAATACGCGTCTTCCGGCACCAGGATGCGCACCTGTCCCATATCGGCCTTCCAGTAGACGCCTTCATTGTCCACCGACAGGCCTCCCAGGAAGGAACTGCTGTTTTGCTGGTTTCCCACCGCTTCCAGGATCCATACGCCGTCTTCCACACGGCTCTCGATCTCGGTTCCCTCAGCCGCTTCCAGGATCTCAAAATGATCTCCCTCTTCCAGGATGAGCGTGCTCGTCCTGGCCGAAAGCCTCAGACTGTGGATCTCTCCCTCCACAATCTCATTTCTCGCCTCCATGGCCAGAGATCTGTGGCGCAGCGGGTGCCATCCCCGAAAGCCCAGGGCCCAGCTGACGGACATCAGCAGGATCCCCAAAAGCAGGCAGATCACGCAGGTCCAGAGACAGCCTTTTGTAAAACGCTTCATGCCCCGACACCTCCCCTCCGGAACAGCCTTCCAAAGGCATGTATCATACGTCCCATCAAATGCACCACCCAGGGCACTGCCCTCCCGCAGAACCAGACGGAGAGCCAGACGGCCAGAAGCCCTATGGAAAACAGGATCAGGCCTGCCCCGCCCAGCATCATCCCGGCCAGGGGAAACGTGAACACCCGTCCTATGCCCAGTCCAATAAAAATCACACCCGCTACCGCACAGACCACCGCGATCAGGATCACCGCCAATGCGATCCCACCCGCCGCGCAGACCACCGTCAGAGCCGCTCCGAAGAGAAGAGCCGCCGCTCCTATGAGCATGGGCGCCCAGAAGATGCTGCTGCAGATGATCAGGAGCCAGAGGAGCGGCTGCCGCTTCCTGGGCGCTCTCTCCGTCTCGCCTTGGCTGCCGTTTCCATATGTCTGGCGGTACTCCCTACCGCGCTCTTCTCCATAAGGATCTCTCTCCCGCTCTCCTTCCCGGCGGCCGCGGTCCTGTCCGTCTCCGGCATTCCGTTCCTCTCCGGATCCTGTTCCGCTGCCATAAGCGCCGAAGCTTCCTCCGCTTTCCGGTCCAAAGCCATCCGCCGTTCCTGGATCCCGGCTTCCCGCAGTTTCCTCTTCATGATCCTCCAGCCGGGATTTCTCCACATGGTCAGGCGGAACCACCGAATACACCGGGCCTCTGTACCGTTCATTCTGGTATCCCCGCTCCGTGTATTCAGCCCCGAGATCTCCGTATCCGCTCCGGATCCCTTCCCGGATGATGGCCGCCAGCTTCTCCGGCCGCCCCAGCTCCTCTATGACGTCCGCCTCCTTGCCGGGACCGGCGTCATCAAAATAATCCTCATAATATTGAAGGGCTTCCTCTTTTTCGTCATCCGGCACATCCTGGAGAAGATACGCCAGCTCCTCCATATATTCTGCCCTGTTCATAATCACACCTCCCGAAGGATCTCAGATATTTTTGCCGCGTAGGTCCGCCACTCGCTCCGGTAGAGCATGAGCTGGGCGTTTCCCTTGGACGTCACCTTATAATACCTGCGATTCCTGCCTCCGTACTCCATATCATATACCTCCAGACAGTCGTCCTTCTGTAATCTGCGCAGTACCGGATACAAGGTGGATTCCGATATGTCAATGGCACTGCGGACTTCCTGAGTGATCTTATACCCATAGGTCCCCTCCGGTTCCCTGGAGACGACTGAAAGCACGATGGCATCCAAAAGCGCTGCGCCTGTACCAAATACCATGCGACCCACTCCCTTTTGATCTATAATATCATTTCCTGATTAATACTATATATTATATAATATAATTTGTCAACCAGGAATCCGCTTCCTTTGCGCATGGTTTTCCGGACCGAGCAGGGGACGGACGCGGCAGCAGATCCTGACCAGATTCCGCAGGAGCCTGCGGAGATCTCCGGCCCATGCCGCTTTTTCCTTTCTGTTTTCATTTCCGTCCCCCAAAACCGGAAAAAGCCCGTACACCGGGATGTACAGGCTTTTGCTTCCTAGATATGCAGTTCCGTCCGTTTCAGGATCTGATAAGTTCCCGCTGCGGCCGCGGTTATGAGCGCCGCCATGGTCAGGAGCGGATACGCGAGATTGATCCTCCCGCCTCCCAGAAATCCGGCCATGCGGGCCAGCGTCCTCACGATCCCCGCGACGACATGGGCCGGCAATACGAACTGGAACAGAGCGGGCACCATCACAAACAGCACGATAATCAGAGAAAATCCCCCGATCAGGGAAGCGGTTTTCCCGATCTTGCGGATCCCCAGCACGATCAGCCAGACCAGACAGCTGACAAGAAGGTACAGGAAAAACAGCCAGCTCCAGTTGAAGATCGGAAATCTGCCGTATCCATACAGGAATCCGAACACGGAATGATACCCGGTGATCCCATGCATGAGATTTCCTGCAGCCGTGTCGATGGCCGCCATGACCGCGGCGATGAAGGCAAAGCCGGAAAAAGTGGACAAAAAGATGTATGTCCTGGTAAAGCCGTTCTGGATCATCATCTTAAAGTCATCCCGGGACCCGAGTCCCGCCATGACGCCCATATAGATCATGGAAGAGAATTCCAGTCCGTTGCTCCCGGCCAGCTCCCGGCCTCCCGTCGCCACAAAGACGATGGCTGTGACTATTGCCGTAATGCCGTACAGGATCCCATAAAAAAACCAGATATATTTAAAAGAAACGACACATTCATAACAGGTCAGCGCCTTTAACTTTTTCATGATGCCCTCCCGCCTTTCTCCGTCAGCTTTACGAACAGCTTCTGCAGGTTCATCCCGGAAAACCGCAGATTTCCTCCGGCCTCCTCCTCTTTCCTGTCTCCCAGCACATAGGCCAGCTTCAAAGCTCCCAGCTCGTCCGTCCCGATCACCTGCTTATCCCGGCAGTACTCCTCCACCTCTGCGGCAGATCCGGAGACACAGTATCCCCGCTCCATCAGAGTCTCCGTATCCTCCTGCAGCAGGATCCTTCCCTCGTCCATCAGCACCACCTCCTCGATCAGACCGGCTACCTCCTCGATGAGATGGGTGGCGATGACGATGGTCCTCTGCTTCTCCTCGTAATCCTTCAGAAGGAGTTCGTAAAACAGCTCTCTGTGATTGGCATCCAGGCCCAGCACCGGCTCGTCGAAGACCAGATAAGGCACCCGCAGCGCCAGGGCCACTGTCAGCTTGAAGATGGACTGATACCCTCTGGAAAGAGCCTTGATCTTCTTTCCGGTATCCAGCTTGAACTGTTCCGCGACGGCGAAGGCCCTCTCCCGGTCAAAAGCGTCGTAAAACCGCTCCGTCCACTTGAAGACCTCCCGCACCCGGAGTCCCCGGTCATACAGGTCCGCCTCGCTCATGCAGTAGAGCTTTTCCTGGACCTTCATATTTTCCCTGGCCGGTTCTCCGTCTATGAGGATCTCCCCTTCGTCGGCAAAGAGGCGGTTGGACATGATATTGATCAGCGTGGATTTTCCGGCGCCGTTTCTGCCCAGCAATCCGTAGATCTTTCCATACTCCAGAGAGAAGGAAATCCCGTCCAGAGCCGTCACATTCCCATAGCGCTTCGTGATATTCTTAATCTGTATGACATTCATGATCGTATCCCCTTTCTATCAGCCGGAAGACTTCTTCCCTGGACATTCCCAGCTTGGATGCCTCCCGGATCAGAGCCGCCACATACTGCTCGTAAAACTGTCCCTGCCGCTTTTCCCGTATCCGCTCCACAGCGCCCTCCTTCACATACATTCCCAGCCCTCTTTTTTTATAAAGGATCCCCTCGTCTACCAGCATATTCATTCCTTTCAGGACCGTGTGGGGGTTGATCCCCAGCAGAGCCGAGATCTCATTGGTGGAAGGCACCTTGGTCTCCTCCGGGAAGATCCCGGTAAAGATGGAATCCTCCAGCTGCTCCGCGATCTGGAGAAAAATGGGCTTTTCCGTATTGGGATTGATGTTCAATGACTTCACCTCTCCCTCTCCTGTTCCTTTGTTATATAGTTAGTTACTCAAGTAACTAACTATCTGACACTTATACTATAGAGCAGCGGCGGAGATTTGTCAACAGGAAATCTCAGATCTGCGCGGCCAGGCCTCCCCTGCGCTTCCTATAGAGCCAAAAAGAGAGCCCCCGTGGGAGCTCTTTGGGCCGCTTGCCGCTTTCTAATCCAGTCTGGCGGTCCGGTCGATGGGAAGGGAAACGACCAGCGCCTGGGCGGGGGAATGGAGCCCGTGGACCCGGTCGATGGCCTCCATGACCCCGTTTCGTTCTTCGTTATGGACCATGATGGCCAGCACCTCCTTCTCTGCCTGGAGGCCAAGCCCCGCCAGCTTCTGCGCTTCATCCGCCCCGGTCCAGCGGGCCCGGAATATGGTGCCGCCCCATGCGCCGGCGGACCTGGCCGTATCCATCACCTCGTCTGTGTAGCCCTGGTTGGCCGTGACCAGGATAAGGCTGTAGTGACTTCCCGCTTCTTCCATGACCTGATCTCTCCTTTCCGCCTCCCGCGTCTGGGACAGGAGCACGGCCAGGACCGCGCTCATGCCGGATATGCTCAGGGAGAAGGCGATCCCCTGAACATTTTGTTTGGGATGGTTCTCATCCTTCAGGGCCCGGATCAAGCCGCGTATGCTGTCCCTGGGGCCGAAGGTCAGGATGATGTCCCGTTCTGTGGTGCCGAATCCCAGGGTATCCAGAAGATGGGACGCCGCCGTCCCCTGTCCGGAAGCCTGGATATGGTGAAACAGATGATAGTTTCTGTAAGCCTCCATGATGAGGCCGCCTTTTCCCCGCTCCACGATGGAGACCAGAAGCTGCATAGGCGCGATGGAATGGTTCATGCTCTACACCTCCCAATAAACGATCCCGGTCTCCAGACTTTCCAGCTCCTTCTGGATGGCCTCCCGCCTGGTCCGGATCCTCCGGCGCGTTTTCACCGTTCCGTACAGGCCCAAAAGCTGGATGGTGCAGAGGGGCGTCATGGCCACCAGCGCCACGATGCCGAAGGCATCCGTCAGCACGTTTCCTCCCAGAGCTTCGCAGGCTCCCATGGCCAGAGGCAGTAAGAAGGTGGTCGTCATGGGTCCGGAGGCCACGCCGCCGGAGTCAAAAGCCACGCCGGTAAAGATCTGAGGGACAAAAAACGTCATGATCAAAGCCACGGCATAGCCCGGCAGCAGGATCCAGATAATGGGGATCCCAAGCAGGATCCGCAGCATGGCCAGCCCCACGGAAAAGGCGATGCCCACCGACAGAGAGCGGTTGATGGCCTTCTGGGTGATGGAACCGTTGGTGATGCCCTCCACCTGACGGGCCAGGACCTGCACCGCCGGCTCCGCCCGGACGATGAAATATCCCACCAAAGCTCCGATGGGCACCAGGAGCCACTTGGTCCCGCCGGAAGCAATGCTGGCTCCGATGGTGGCGCCTGCCGGCATAAAGCCCACATTGACCCCCACCAGGAACAGGACCAGCCCCACATAGGTGTAGACCAGCCCCACCAGCATACGTCCCAGCTGACGGCGCTTGAACCGGCGGAACACAGCCTGGAACAGGGCAAAGATCACGACGATGGGAAGCAGGGCCGACGCCACCTCCCCGATATAAGCAGGGATCTCCTCCGCGAACAGGGCCGCCGCCTCACGGGTCGTAGAGACCTGGGGGATCACCACGGAAGTATACGCCGCATCCAGATCCGGCAGAAAGATCCCCAGGAGCATCACGGCCAGGATGGGCCCGATGGAACACAGCGCCACGAGACCGAAGGAGTCGCTGCTGGAGTTTTTGTCGCTCCGCATGGCCGACAGGCCAATGCCCAGAGCCATGATAAAAGGAACGGTAATGGGACCTGTGGTAACGCCGCCGGAATCAAAGGCGGCCGGGATAAAACTGTCCGGGGCAAAGAAAGACAACAGAAAGACGATTCCGTAAAAGAACAGCAATGTATAAGAAAGAGGGATCCGCAGCAGCATGCGGGCCTGCGCGATGACCAGGAAAAAACCGACGCCCACGGCCACGGCCAGGATCAGGGTCATATTGGGGACCGACGGGAGCTGTTCCGCCAGGACCTGCAGATCCGGCTCCGCGATGGTGACCACCACGCCCAGCACAAAGCACAAAAGCAGCGGAAGGAATACCTTCCGGCTCTTGCTGACCTGGACTCCGATGCCGTCTCCCATGGGGATCATGGACATATCCACTCCCAGAGTAAAAAGTCCCATCCCGAAGATCAGCAGGATCGCTCCGAAAAGGAACAGCATCATGGTCCCCGGGGTGAGGGGCGCGATGGTGACGCTGATCACCAGCACGATGGCCGTAATGGGAAGGACTGAGGCCAGGGACTCCCGTATCTTTTCCTGCAGCAGCTTGTTATGGCGCAAAACATTTCCCCTTTCCGTCTGCCTCTACTCGTTCTTATGAGAGGTCACATGCTTATGGGTATACAGATGCTCCTGGCAATATTCATAATTGCCCTCGCACTTGGAGCAATAGCGGAACTCCAGGCTCTCGTCGTCCAGCTCCGTCCGCCCGCACACGGCGCAGCGGTGGCGGGGATGCTTCCCGTCGGACCTGGCCTTGCTCACCTGCTTCTGGTAGACCGCCTTCCGCTTGATCTCCTTGGGACTGACCCGCTTCATATCCCGGCTTCCCAGGAAAAAGAGGAGGAAATTGGCCACGGAAAGCAGGATCGCCACCCTGGTGGCCCAGTTTCCCACGATCAGTTCATAGAGGAAATAGACTCCGTTTAAGATCCCCAGCCACTTTGCCTTGACGGGGATAATAAAGAAAAGGAGGAACTGCATATCGGGGAACGTGGCCGCAAAGGCAAAAAACAGCGACCAGTTCAGAAAGGCGGTTCCCAGCAGGAACACCTGTCCCGATACCAGATAGATGATCAGCGCCGCCAGGATATGCCCCAGCACTCCGGTAAAGAAATACAGGTTGAAGCGGAAGGCGCCCCACACCCGTTCCAGGGTGATCCCCAGAGAATAGTACAGCCACATGGCGATGATAAAATAGAGGATATCCGTATCCGGCGGATAGATCAGAAAGGTCACCAGCCTCCAGACCTGGCCTCGGAAGATCATGCTGGCGTCCAGAGACAGATACTGATAATAAAACATCGGGTTCACATGCATCACGATGAACCCCACGCCGTACAGGATCATGATATAGAACATTAGATTATGGATCGCATATTTTCCGAATCTGCGCTCCAGCCTGCTCATCAAACTCATATTAAGCTCCATTCTGCCTTCATTGATATGCTGACTTTTTCATTATAGGAAGAAACCCCATGTTTGTCAAACCTCTGGAAATGGATTCTAAATTTTTTACATATTTCATGTTTTTTTAACAGGATTTTCCTCAGCCTCATTCTTGCTTTTCCCGATGGAACATATTATAATATCATGTGGCTTACTGTGAAACCTTTGTCAGACGGCGGGACAGACGTCAATCCGCCGCTCCGGCAGCAGTGATGAGATTTAATAGAAAAAGGTGTTTATATGACAAATTTCCATAAACTGGGCATCGACATCGGCTCCACTACCGTAAAAGCCGCTGTTCTGGATCCCGAAGACCATGTGCTGTTTTCTGCCTATGAACGGCACTACGCCAATATCCAGGAAACACTGGCCTCTCTGCTCAGACAGGCCATCGACAAGCTGGGACCCATGGAGGTCTGTCCGGTGATCACCGGCTCCGGTGGTCTCACCATCTCCAAGCATCTGGAGGTCCCCTTTGTCCAGGAGGTGGTGGCCGTGGCCACATCCCTCCAGGACTACGCTCCCAGGACCGACGTGGCCATTGAGCTGGGCGGCGAGGACGCCAAGATCATCT
>CAJFUL010000002.1 GCA_904420245.1 Candidatus Paralachnospira avium | reverse complement strand
CCAAGAGCCAGGCCTTGCACAGACCTGGCTCTTATTCTTTGCAAAAAAGTGCTGCCGCACTAATTGTTTAGTGCGACAGCCCCTTTTATTGGGAGGAGGGAATACGGCAGGCGAATTGCCGCGGCGGAAAACGGATCAGATGAAAAGTGTTTTCTTGCAGCGGTATAATTTTATTATCTGATAATACCTGATAAAATCAAATATTGAGTTTTTTTGACCGGCCGCATCTTGACGAAGTGAAATAAAATAAATATACTAAATCATAAATACAAGCTATGTTTTAAGAGCTGAGCACCGGATCGTCAGAGGGGAGGCGGCGGGAGATGAAGATCAGCAAGAGTACGGGACTTCGCATTGTGACGGAGCTGTCGGATATCATCCATCAGCGGATCAATCTCATTGATGAAAAAGGCTATATCATTGCCAGTTCGGATCCGAAGCGGATCGGGACCGTCCATGAAGGCGCCTTACAGATCATCCAGGAACGGCTGCAGGAGTTGATCATCCATTCTGACAGCGAGTGGGAAGGCAGCCGGGCCGGCCTTAATCTGCCGCTTGAAATGGAGGGAAGGTGCATCGGCGTTGTCGGGATCTCCGGAGAATATACCAGGATCGAAAAGTATGGGCAGATCATCAAAAAAATGACGGAGATCCTCCTTCTCAATGAAGAGCTCCAGGAGCAGAAGCGCAGGCGGAGGAATATCCGTTCCAATCTGCTGCGGGAATGGGTCGTGGAAGGCGCCGATGTGGACAATCCGGAATTTCGCGCGAGGGCGGCCTCCATGGAGATCGACCTGGAAAAGGAGCGGCGGGTCCTGGTGATGGGAGGAGGAGAAACGCATCCGGATCTGACTTACTGGGACAGGCTGGAGCGGGTCCTTTCACGGGCGGCAGAATATTGGGAAGCGGAACCTCTCATGTTTGACTGGGGGACGGAGTATATCCTGCTGGTACCGGAGCAGACTGATGAGCGGCTGCGGTTCCTGTGCGGCCAGATGATCCGGTCCGTGGACAGGGAGATGGGAGCCTCTGTCTATATAGGAGTGGACAGCCTTTCTTCAGGCGGAGCCGGAATGAGAGAGGCGTACCGCAGAGCGGAGAAGGCGTATAAGAGCGCCAGCAGCATGGGGAAGAGAGAAGCGGTATTTTACGAGGATCTCAGCCTGGAGATCTTTATCCATGAGGTGCCCAAGTCCCTGCGCAGGGAATTTGTGAGGAAGATCTTCAAGAATTGTACGGAGACGCAGATCCAGAAAAACGCGGAGATCCTGAGGACTCTCTACACCTGCAACTCGTCCATAGGAGCGGCCAGCGAGAGCCTTTTCATGCATAAAAACACACTTCAGTATAAACTGAACCGTCTGGCGGAAAAGACTGGGATCAATCCGCGGTCGCCGAGGGGGACCGCCTTGTATTACCTGGCGATTTCGTTTTATGAACTGGAAAAAGAATAAAACGGCGGAAAACCGTGGCAGGGAGCCTGTTTTTGCAGGCTCCCTTTTCATATTACAAAGAACAAAAAAATGAAAATTCTTTTGGTGCCGGTAACATAGGAAATACAAAAAATATTTGATAATATTTGATAAAAGATAAAAAAGTACGAAAATAAAGAGAAAATATATAGAGTTTACTGGTGAAAGTGCGGCCGTTTTCAGGGGTATAAGAGTTGGATGGGGTTTTAGGATTGCATAGAGGGGTATGGAACGCATGAAAATTGTGATCGCGGCAGATTCATTTAAAGGAAGCCTGCAGACTTTAGAGGCGGCGGAGCATATAAAAAGAGGGATTTTGAGAGTCCTGTCTGAGGCGCGGATCACAGTCCTGCCCATTGCCGACGGCGGGGAGGGGACGGTAAACACCATGGTGGCCGGTCTGAAAGGCAGGATGGAATGGTATACGGTGGCGGATCCCATGGGGAATCCTATGAAGGCGCCGGTGGGGTATCTGGATCCGGATACGGCAGTGATCGAGATTGCCGCCGCTTCCGGGCTTTCCCTGGTGAAGCCCAGCGAGGACAGTGTGAAGAGGGCCAGCACTTACGGAACGGGCCAGCTTTTGCTCCACGCCCTGGATGTGGGCTGCCGGACGGTCTATGTGGGAATGGGAGGTTCCGGGACCAACGATGCCGGGATCGGGTTCGCTCAGGCGTTAGGCTACCGGTTTTACGACGAGGCGGGGGAACTGATACCGGAAGGCAGGGCTTCTTTGCTGGATTCCATCGGACGCATCGACTGCGGCTTGGTGGATCCGCGGCTTAAGGAGACTTCTGTCATTGCCATCAGCGATGTGGATAATCCTCTCCTGGGAGAAAAAGGAGCAGCCCATATTTTTGGAAGACAGAAGGGCATGACAGATTCCCTGATCCCTGTATTTGACAGGGCCATGCGCAGGTTCGCGCAGGTCCTCAGGAAGGAGTTTGGGAGGGAATTTGAAGATATACCCGGCGCAGGCGCCGGAGGAGGCTTTGGAGCGGGGCTTATGGCCTTTGCGGATGCCAGGATAGAAAGGGGGATTGATACCGTACTGGATGCAGTGAAATTTGACGATGCGATCGCGGACGCCGATCTGGTCATAACAGGAGAGGGGCGCATCGATCATCAGTCGGTCCACGGGAAGGTACCGGTGGGCGTTGCCCAGAGGGCGAAAAAGCAGAACAAGATGGTCGCCGCCGTGGTGGGTTCTGTGGGAAAGGATTATGAAAAGGCGTATCAATATGGCCTGGACGCCATAGAAAGCGCTGTGGCATATCCGATCACTCTGGAAGAAGCCATGGAGGAGGCGGGAGATCTTGTGGAGGATGCGGCGGAACGGCTGATCCGGGCCATTGCCGCAGGCAGAAGGATGAACCATGTGAATATACAAAGGGGGAATTACGATGAAGAAAAAATGGATGGCGGTAGTGTGCGCGCTGGTTATGATCCTGTGCGCCTCCTGCGGGAGCAGTGAAGGCGGAGAGACCACCGGGAGCGCCGGAACGGCGGAGGCTTCCGAAAGCAGCGGCGGGGAAAGCGGGACTGTGCTGGTGGGGTGCACCGTACAGCTCACCGGTTCCAATCAGCTGAGCGGAAGCTATTATCAGAACGGTGTCCAGATGGCTGTGGATGAGATCAATGAAAGCGGCGGGATCCTGGGGAAACAGATCCAGATCGAATATGCCGACGAGGGAAGCGATCCCCAGACGGCGGTCAATGCCTGTGAGAAGCTGATCTCCATGGATGTGTCCTGCATTTTCGGTTCCATCACATCCACCAACTGCAACGCCATGCTCCCGTCTGTCATGGCAGCGGAGATCCCGTATTTTGCCCTGGGTTCCAATTCCAATATGGCGGATGAGGGCGAGCCCTGGCTGTGGCAGGTGAGAGTACGGGATTCCAATACGGCTCCCATCATGGCGGAAGTCTTTGCGGAAGATGTGGGAGTGAAAAACCCGGCCATTGTCTACAATACGGCGGAAAGCACGACGCTTTCCACAGAGGCGCTGATCGCCACTTATGAAGAGATGGGATATGAGATCGACGACAGCTGTGTGTTCGCTTTTACGGAAGATGAGACCAATTTCGGCAATATCATTTCTCAGATCATGAACAGCGGCTGCGATGGGATCGTGGCAAACATCGTCAACAGCAATCAGGCTGTGATCTTCGCGCAGCAGCTGTACGCGGCGGGCTATGAAGGGCCGAGGATGGGAAATTCCGTCTTTTCTTCTCCGGAATTCCGGGAAGCGGACGTCAATGCGGCGGAGGGATGGTACATCGTCAATGAGTGGACTTCTTCCCTGCTGGGAGACGTTCCGGAGGAGATCCCTCAGGAAGCCATTGAATTTGAAACAAAATATGAAGAGCTCTATGATCTGGAATCCGCGGCCATGTCGGCGCAGGGATATGACAGCGTCTATCTGTTTAAGGAGGCCTGCGAGATCGCCGGCACCACCGACGACAGGGCGGCCATCAATGAGGCCATGAAGCAGGTGGATTATCAGGGCGCCGGAAATAAGTACGAGTATCAGGACAACAATACACTGACAACCTATATCCTGCTGCTCCAGAACCAGGACGGGGCCTCTGTGCCCTCAGCAGTGGTGCAGGTGGGAGGAACGGCTGAATAGGAAGGGGAGGAAGCAGTTATGAGCGTCAATCTGCTGGGTTCCATCGTGATCAACGGACTTGCGATGGGGATGGTATATGCCATGATCGCCATGGGGCTTATCATGCTGATCAAGGCAGTCGGGATCTTGAATTTTGCCCAGGGAGATCTTTTGATGTTCGGTACGTTCCTGGTGAGCTTTCTCATCGTGGATCTGGAGATCCCGATGGGGGCCGCCCTTCCTCTGGTCATGGTCCTGTGGGGGCTTTTGGGAGCCGGGTTCATGATGATCACATACTGGCCCCTCAGGAACGCTTCTTATCCTGTGGCCCCGGTGGTGGCCACCATGGGAGCTTCCCTGGTCCTTTCAGAAGGAGTGTTCCTGATCTGGGGGACATGGCCCAGGACGATGCCTTCCCTGTTCCAGACTGCCGACGGCAGACCGGCCACTGTCAATTTATTCGGCGCGGAGATCCAGGTACAGTTTTTTGCGGTCATCATCCTGGGAGCGCTTCTGATGTTCCTGGTATGGATCCTGACGGAAAAGCTCTATGTGGGAAAAATGATGAAGGCGGCGGCCCAGGACAAATATGCGGCCAGGCTCATCGGGATCCCCCATCTTCTGACGACCATGGTGACATACATACTGGTGACAGAGCTGATCTGTTCGGCGGGATATATGGTGGCTCCCATTTTCGCCGTCACCAAAAGCCTGTCATCGCTGCAGCTCAAGGCGTTTGCCGGGACCGTGATCGGAGGCTTCGGCAGCATCAAGGGAGCTGTGATCGGCTGTCTCATCGTGGGCCTTGTGGAAGCCTTTGCCCAGGTGAATCTGTCGGTTTATAAGGAAGCAGTGGTGTTTTTAGTCCTGATGGTATTCTTGATCTTCAGGCCCGGCGGCCTGATCCGGTCGAAGATCCAGGACAAGGCGTGAGGATGGGACTATGAAGAAAAAACAGGTGATTGAAAAAAGAAAGATAATCTGCGGCCTGGCAGTGGTCCTCCTTGTGGCGGCAGTGGGGATGATCCCCAATGTGTACAGTCTGCGCGTCATCAGCCTGGCGCTGATCTACAGCATCAGTGCTTTCGGACTTCTTTTGATGCTGGGCATGGGCGGCCAGATGGTATTTTCGGCGGTGGCCTTTATGGGCATCGGCGCCTATACGACGGCCAATCTGTGCTCCGGACGGCTGGGGTTTTATCTGAACGGCACATGGGCGATCCTGATCTCCATCGTGCTGGGAGGGCTTATGGCCTTTCTCTTCGGCCTTCCGCTCCTGCGGCTCAAGGGAACCTTCTTTACCTTTGCCACCATTGGGATCGTACAGATCTTTTATACCTTTTTCCTGAATTATGTGCCTTTGTTCGGGGGACCGGCGGGGATCTCCGGGATCCGTACTCTGTCCATACTGGGCTTCTCGCTGGACAGCTATGTGAAATGGTTTTATTTTCTGGCCGTTGTTGCCATTCTGGTCATGCTGATCCTGAACCGGGCCAGGAATACACAGTTCGGACGCCGTCTGGCGGCCATCCGCGACAATGAGATCGCCGCCAATGTCCTGGGGGTCAATGTATACTGGACCAGGGTCAAGGCTTTTACCATAAGCGGGATGCTGGGCGGGCTTTCCGGTTCGCTGCTGGCGATGATGGCCAAGTATATCGCCGCGGACAATTTTTCCTGGACCAGAGCTTCCACCTTTGTCATCATGGCCATGCTGGGCGGGGTCAACAGCGCCCCCGGCATCGTATTGGGATCCATCATCATCACGGTGCTTCCGGAGGTGATGAGAGGGCTGGACCGGTATCTGATGTTCCTGTACGGGATCATGGTGATCCTTCTGATGATCCTGATGCCCATGGGCCTTTCAGGACTGGTATCCGGACTGGCAAAGAGATGGAGAAGAAAGAGACAGGCGCGGAGGGAGAGATGAGATGGGTCAGGTATTGGAGTTAAAGCAGGTCTGTAAAAAATTCGGAGGCGTGGTAACGGCCCAGGACATCAGCATGAGCATCGGCGCAGGTGAGATCCATGGCCTCATCGGTCCCAACGGAGCGGGCAAAACGACACTGATCAACTTGATAAGCGGCATCACGGAAGCGGACAGCGGGGAAATCTGGTTTGAGGGAAAGAATGTGACGAAGCTTCCTGCTTTCAAGCGGGGAAGGCTAGGGATCGGACGAACGTTTCAGGTACCGAGGTTTTTGAATAATTCCAGTGTCTGGGACAATCTGATGCTGGGAATGGATTTGCGAAGTCAGGTGGGGGATCTGAAGAGTTATTTCGGGATCCCCAAGGTGGATCTGGAAGCGGAGCTTGAGCCATTGATGGAAGCGGCCGGCTTTGAGCTCAGATGGGATGATGAGATCGGGAGCCTTCCCTTTGGGCAGCTGAAGCTTCTGGAGATCGTCCGGGCCATGCTGGCAAAGCCCAAGGTGCTCCTGGTGGATGAACCGGCGGCAGGTCTGAATTCCATGGAGATCGACCGGGTGAGCACGCTGCTCAATATGGCGGCAAAGGAGCAGGGGATCGCGGTGCTTTTGATCGAACACAGGATGGATCTGGTGGTGGATATCTGCAAAACCCTCCATGTGCTGGTATTTGGAAAGCTGATCGCCCAGGGAGAGCCGGAACAGGTGACGGCTCTTCCGGAGGTGATCGAGGCTTATCTGGGGAGGGACGACGATGATCAGGATTAAAAATTTAAAAGCCTATTACGGTCAGATTGCTGCGCTGAAGGGTGTTGATATGGAGGTGGAGACGGGAAAGATCACCTGTCTCATCGGCAGCAACGGGGCGGGAAAGACCACTCTTTTGAAATCCATATCCGGGCTGATGAAGTGCACCGGTTCCATCGAGATGGAAGGAGAAGGAGAGCTTCTGGGGCTTTCGCCCAGGAAGGTCAGCAGAAAAGGCATCGCCCACGTTCCGGAAGGCCGTCATGTTTTTACGGGGCTTACAGTCCGGGAGAATCTGGAAATGGGGACGGTCCCCTGGCATGGATGTTTCTCGCGGAAAAAATATGACGAGGATATAGAGCAGGTCTATGAGATGTTTCCCAGACTCCGGGAAAGGAATAAGCAGCTTGCCTGGAGCATGTCTGGCGGGGAGCAGCAGATGCTGGCCATCGGGCGGGCGCTGATGGCCAGGCCCAGGATCCTTTTGCTGGATGAGCCGTCCATGGGGCTGGCGCCTCTTTTGGTGACGGAACTGTTCCGTCAGATCAAACGGATCAATGAAGAGACGGGAATGACCATCCTGCTGATCGAACAGAATGCCAGGGTGGCCATGAAAGCTTCGGATTATACATATGTGATCGAACAGGGCGAGATCCGCCTCCACGGGCCTTCTGAAGAAGTGCGGAAGGATCCGGAGGTGCTGGAAGCGTATCTTGGAAAACACGCATCGAAAGGATGCAGATAAAAAGAAAAGGAGAAGAGAAATGAAATCAAAATCGCTGTATCTGGTGGAACCGGGAAAAGTTGAGGTCCGTGAGCGGGACATTCAGATCAAGCCCACGGAGGTGCTGGTCAAAACGGTCATGTCTTCCATCTGCGGGACGGACCGCAATCATTTTATGGGACATATGCAGAGAGGCTCCAGGACCAAGGACCCCGTCAGGGCTTCCATGAGCGGATTTGGACATCACAAGGAGTATCCGCTTTTGATGGGCCACGAGGGCTGTGGGATCGTCGTGGAAGTGGGAAGCGCCGTCACCACATGCAAGGTGGGGGATATGATAAGTTCGTTTGCCGAGGGCGGGACCATGGGCGAGTATTTTGCCTGCCCGGCCGTGGAGGAAGGATACGGACTGAACGTGGTGCCGAAGGATCTTTCTCCTGTCATGGCCTCCCAGGGGGAGCCGGCCGGATGCGCCATCTATGCGGGACTTCAGTCCGGTACGGAAGTGGGAGATACGGTCGTGGTGGTCGGAGTCGGCTTTGCCGGACAGATCATTGCTCAGGTGGTCAAGAGGATGGGCGCCTGGAAGGTGATCGTGGCGGATATCGTAGACAGTAAATTGGAGCTGGCCAAAAGCCTTGGAGCCGACGTGACCATCAATCCCAGGAAAGAGGACTTCGTGGAGCGGGTGCTGGAGGAAACGGGAGGACAGGGAGCTGATGTGGCCATCGAAGTGGGCGGTACCACAGAGACGGTCCAGATGTGCACCGACGTCCTGAAGCATGGCGGCATCCTGGGCATGTACAGCTGGATCATGGATCCTATTTCGGATCTGTATATCGACCGCTGGCATGACGACGGCTTTGACATCAGGACGCTGGCGCTTATGCACAGGATCCATCACGACAGGATCTGGTATATCAAGCAGGCAGTTTCCCTGATGGAAAAGGGGCTGGTGCAGATCGAGCCGCTGATCACCCACTATTTCTCCCTGGATGAGGCCCAGAAGGCTTTTGAGGTGGCCAGGGATGACAATACGGTGTGCAAAGTCGCCTTTAAATTCTGAGAAAGATTCCATCCGCAGAGATTTCCGGCGGAAATGGGATCGTCAAAAGCGCAGGAGCCGCGGCTCCTGCGCTTTTTGGACGGTTCCGCCCGTCAGCTTTCGCCGCCGTCCGTGTTCTTGATGATCTTCTGCATATCGATCAGGGAGTTCTCCATGTGTTCTGTCATCAGGAGAACTCCCTTTTCGGCATCCCGGCTGTAAAAGGTGTCCAGGATCCGGCGGTGGGAATCGATGGCCCGGCTTATGTTCCCCTCGATGGTGAAAGTCTGGGCCCGGTAATCGATCAGACATTCCGAAATGATCTTCTCGATCTTGATCAGCAGCTCGTTTCCGGTGATGGATGTGATCTTGTGATGGAATTCCTGGTCGTAGAAGGCCATGGCTGCCTGTCTTTTGGAGCCGGCTCCCAGCTGGACAAAGGAGCGGTGGATCTCTTCCAGGGCTTCCAGGTCTTTCTTTCCGGCCCGGGCAATGGCCAGCCGGATGGACATGGTTTCGATGGCGGACCGGACTTCCATATAGTCGGAGAGAGTCTGAGCGTGCTCCTTGAACCAGGAGACCACGGCTTCCTGTCTGTTTTCACCGGTGAAGCCGGTGAAATAGACGCCCTTTCCCCGCCGGACCTCCAGCGTGCCAAGGGCCTGCATCATCCGGTAAGCTTCCCGGACTGTGGAGCGGCCCACTCCGAACATTTCACAGACATCCCGTTCCGTGGGCATCTTCCCGCCGGGAGGGATGGGTTCCTCCCGGATGAGTTCGTTTAAGTTGTTCATGACCTGTTCGACGATCGGGATCCTCTCGATTGGTTTCATAATATTCCCCCTATGCTTCAGTGGTCTCCGGCTCTCCAAGGCCCAGAGAAAAGACGGAGTCGGCGGTTTTCCAGAAAATCTGTTCCAGCGCATCCTGAGACGGAGCCAGAGTCCTGTATTTGAGGAGCTCGGAAGGCGTCTGTACCGGGACGTCGGTGGAAAACATGATCTTGCGGGCCGGCACCTGCTCCAGGAGTGTTTCTATGCCTTCGATGCCGATGCCGCTGGGCTCCAACCAGACGTTTTCGAAGTCCAGGGCCAGATCTATGGCCTGGGTCAGAAAAAAGTCGGAGCCCGCATGGGCCACCACCAGCTTCAGATCGGGAAATTCCGCGGCGACCCGTCTGAGTCTCGCCGGATCGGCAAAGGGAAGCCCCATGCCGGTGTGCACCATGACCGGGACATGGAAAAGGAGGCCTGCTTCATATACAGTCCGGGCATCTTCGGAGAGGATGTCCACCGCGTGACCGTTGGGCGTCAGTTTGATCCCCACAAAATGCAGCTTTTTGATACAGCGGTGTACTTCTTCCAGATAATCTTCTCTGGAAAAGTGAGGGGAGAGGGAGACCATGCCCCAGTAGCGGCCGTCAGAGGCATCGGCAAAGCGGCGGATCCGGTCGTGGGCGGCCCTGGCCTCCTCCAGATAAGGCCTGGTGATGCAGGGCTGGACGATGCCTCCGGTGATCCCGTGGGCGGTATGGACGGACCGGAGCTTTTCTTCTGTAACGGTGAAGTCGTAGACCACATCGCGGCCGAGATGACAGTGGGCGTCAAGGATCATAAAAATCCTCCTTTCCTCTTTGGGATAAAAAATAAAAAAACACTTGACAAGACATCAGACAATATGATTATATTATATCAGGCAAACAAAACGGTGTCAACAAATGCAGATGTATTAGGGGAAAGAAGGTAGAATATGGGAGAGTATCGTTATCTGAGCTTTGAGAAAATGCACGATTTTTGCCTGGAGGTTTTTCAGGACATGGGAATGTCCAGGGAAGACAGCAGCACCATCGCCGAGGTGCTCCTGGAGAGCGATCTGATGGGCATCGAATCCCACGGCCTCCAGCGGCTGATCATGTATTACAGCGGCGTCCAGATCGGCCGCGTCAATCCCAGGGCCAAGATCACCGTTGTCCGGGAGACGCCGGTTTCTGCCCTGATCGACGGCGGAGACGGCTTCGGCCATGTGGCGGGCAAGATGGCCATGCAGATGGCCATTGACAAGGCGAAGCAGATGGGCATTGGACTGGTCCTGGTGAAAAATTCCACCCATTACGGGATCGCCGGTTATTATTCCATGATGGCGGCGAAGCAGGGAGTGCTGGGGATCTCTATGACCAATACGGAGGCGCTGGTGGTCCCCACCTTTGGGAAGACTCCCATGGTAGGCACGAATCCCATCGCGGTCACGATGCCGGCGGAGCCTTATCCCCTTCATGTGGATATGGCCACCAGCGTAGTCCCGGCGGGAAAGATGGAGGTCTACAACAAGAAGGGACTTTCCGTGCCGGAGGGATGGATCGTAAACAGCGAAGGAGAGGTCACCACGGATCCGGGAGAATTCATTGAGATCCGGAAGAATAAGACGGACGGGGGCCTGCTTCCCCTGGGAGGCGCAGGAGAACTGCACAGCGGTCACAAAGGGTATGCCCTGGGCGTCATCGTGGAGCTTCTGACAGCCATCCTGAGCGGGGGAAATACCAGCAACCATGTGCGGGCCGTCCCCACTGTGGAGAAATGCTGCCATATGTTCCTGGCCATTGATTATAGTATTTTTGGCGATAAAGAAGAGATCGAGAAAGGAATGTCCACGTATATGGACGAGCTCAGGAATTCCCACAAGGCGAAGGGACAGGAACGCATCTGGACCCACGGGGAAAAAGAGCTGAGTAATTACGAAAATGTCAGGAAAAACGGTCTCAAGGTCAATCAGAAGACTTATGAAGAGCTGATCGGGATATGCAGGAAGATCGGCGCCGATGAGACTCTCTATTTTTGACGCTTGCTCCTTTTGGCAAGGCAGTTAACAATATAACCCAGGAAAACTCCTCCGGGAAACCGGGGGAGTTTTTCTGTGGAACGCAGCAAATATGGAAAACAGCCCCCGGCGTCCCGGAGGCTGTTTCCATATACATATTTTAAAGAGGTGATAAGGGTGTATCCGTTTTTAAGGAAGCCTGGCCACGCCGGTGTCCACGGCGGCCTTGGCTACAGCGGCGGCCACGGCCTTGCCCACCCGGGGATCGAAGGCCTTGGGGATGATATAATCCTCAGAGAGCTCATCGTCCGGGATGAGACCGGCCAGAGCGTAGGCGGCCGCCAGCTTCATCTCATCGTTGATGTCCCTGGCTCTCACGTCGAAGGCGCCGCGGAATACGCCGGGGAAGGCCAGCACATTGTTGATCTGGTTGGGGAAGTCGCTCCTTCCGGTGGAGACGACCCTGGCGCCTCCTGCCTTCGCCTCATCGGGGAAGATCTCCGGCGTCGGATTGGCGCAGGCAAAGACGATGGCATCCTTTGCCATGGTCTGGACCATTTCTTTGGTGACGGCTCCGGGAGCGCTGACGCCGATGAACACATCGGCTCCCTTTAATACGTCGGCCAGGCTGCCGGCCTGTCTGCGCAGGTTCGTGACCTTGGCCATCTCCTCTTTGACAGGGTTCATGCCTTCGCTCCGTCCTTCATAGATGGCGCCCTTCCTGTCGCATAGAGTAATGTCCCGGATCCCGTCCCTGAGGAGCAGGCGGGCGATGGAGATGGCGGCGGCGCCGGCTCCGTTCATGACTACCTTGATCTCTTCCTTTTTCTTTCCCACCACCCGGAGGGCATTGACCAGGCCGGCCAGAGTGATGATGGCGGTGCCGTGCTGATCGTCGTGGAAAATGGGGATGTCGCATTTTTCCTTCAGCTTCTTTTCGATCTCGAAGCAGCGGGGAGCGGCGATGTCCTCCAGATTGACGCCGCCGAAGGAGCCGGAGATCAGGTAGATGGTATTGACGATCTCGTCCACATCCTTGCTCTTTATGCACAGCGGGAAGGCGTCTACGTCGCCGAAGGCCTTGAACAGGACACATTTTCCTTCCATCACCGGCATGCCGGCTTCCGGTCCGATGTCGCCCAGGCCCAGCACCGCGGTCCCGTCTGTGACCACCAGGCACATATTGTGGCGTCTGGTCAGGTCATAGCTTTTGTCCACATCCTTCTGGATCTCCAGGCAGGGCTGGGCAACGCCGGGGGTGTAGGCCAGGGACAGGTCTTCCTTGGACTCCACGGGAACCCGGGAGATCACTTCGATCTTGCCCTTCCACTGTCCGTGGAGACGCAGGGACTCTTTTGCGTAATCCATAAAAATCCTCCTCCATTCAAATAAGACATCATATTGTCTGATAACATATATCCTAAAGGATAGGGACGGATTTGTCAATAGGAATGTCTTGACGTGCCTGCGTGGATTGGATATACTGAGATAAACAGACATCAGACAATATGATAATAAGCAAGGAGGAGGATACGATGAATATTTTTGAAAAGCTGTTTCAGGAAGTGGAGATCCCGGAACTGATCCCGGTCCGGTATCATCTGCCCATGGGGACCATCCGGGAGGAAGAGATCCGGACCTATATCGAGCGGAGTCTGAAAGAACGGAACCTGCTGGATAGGATCCTTCCTGGTCAGACCGCGGCGGTGGCTGTGGGGAGCAGGGAGATCCCCCATATGGACAGGATCGCCCGGTGTGTGGTGGAGCTCATCAAGGAACGGGGGGCTCATCCTTTTATCTTTCCGGCCATGGGAAGCCACGGAGGCGCCACGGCGGAGGGGCAGAGAGAGCTCCTGGCCGGCTTCGGCATCACGGAAGAGACCATGGGAGTCCCCATCAAAAGCTCCATGGAGACTGTGCGGATCGCGGAGACTCCCGACGGACTTCCGGTCCATATTGATAAAAATGCCGACGGGGCAGACTGCATCATCCCTCTGGGGAGAGTCAAACCTCACGCCGATTTCCGCGGGAAGATCGAGAGCGGCCTGATGAAGATGCTGACCATCGGCTGCGGCAAGCAGTATGGGGCCAACCTCTGCCATTCCCTGGGAATGGAGAATATGTCCCGCAACGTGACGGCGGTGGCCAGGGAGATCCTGAAGCATAAGAATGTGCCCTTCGGCATTGCCATCATGGAGGATGCGCTCCATCATCTCTATAAGCTGGAAGCCGTTCCGGGGGAGAGATTTGAAGAGGAGGAGCCGGAGCTTTTGCTGGAGGCCAAGAGCCTGATCCCCGGGATCCCCTTTGAGAAAGTGGATGTGCTGGTGCTGGAAGAGATCGGAAAGGACTGCAGCGGCGCGGGCATGGACCCCAATGTCACCGGACGTTCCCAGTCTCTCGGCGTCTGGAAGCCCTATATCGAGCGCATCGCCATTTTAAACTTGTCGGAGAAGTCCCATCACAATGGAGCCGGAGTGGGAGGCGGCGATGTGACCACCAGGAGATTCCTGGACAAAATGGATTTTGACATCACATATCCCAACGGCATCACCAGCCATGATCTTCAGGGCATCAAGATACCGGCGGTCATGCCCAATGACAGGACGGCGGTCAAGATGGCCCTGGAGACCTGCATAGGAGCAGATTCGCCGGAAGGCTTCCGGATGGTGTGGATGAAAAACACCCTTTGCCTGGACTCCTTTTTCATTTCGCCGGCGCTGCTCGCGGAAGCCAGGACCGATCCGGATCTGGAGATCCTGGGAGAGGCCCGGCCTGTTTCCTTTGATGAAGCGGGAAATATCCCCTGGATCAAATGAGTTTATTCCCAGGAATAGCGGGGGTTCTGAACGCAGAATTTTCCTCCGGTGATCTCTACGCTGACGCCGTTGATATAGGAGGCTTTGTCAGAGGCCAGGAATACCAGGGTGTTGGCGATGTCGGAGGTGGTCCCCAGACGGGGCAGGGGAATGTTGGCCTGCTGGTTGGTGGCCGTCATCCAGTCGTCCAGTTTGGCCATGGGGGTCTCGATGACGCCGGGGATATAGGTCACCACCCGGATGCCCCTGGAGGCCAGCTCCCCGGCAAAGGTGCGGGTCAGGCTGCATACGCCGGCCTTTGCCGCACCGTAGGGGCCGGATCCGGCGGCGGGGAACAGGGACTGGAAAGAGCCTGCGTTCAGGATCACGCCTCCTTTGTCCCACATATGGCGGGCAGCGGCTTTGCAGCCGTAGAAGACGGAAGTCAGATTGGCGTCGATGAGCTGTTTCCAGTGGGCGGCGGAAATCTCCATCATAGGTTTATGGACGGCCATCCCCGCGTTGTTGATCCAGATGTCAATGCCGCCCAGGGCTTCTGCCGCGCGGTCGGCAAAGCGGTTTACCTGCTCTTCTTCTGTCATATCCGCAGTCTGGCAGTAGACCGGTACGCCCCTTTCCTCCAGGAGGGACTTTGCCTCCGACAGCTTTTCGGGGCGGCGCCCGCACAGGGCAATGCGGCACCCTTCCTCGCCCAGCAGCAGAGCGGTCTCAAGCCCCATCCCCGTGGCGCCTCCGGTGATGACTGCGGTCTTTCCCCTCAGATTCAGTTCCATATGGTTCTTCTCCTTTCTTTCTGTGATGGTCCCGGCCGTGCGGCGGGGCCTGTTCTTTTCCGGTGCATCCGACCCGGAAGATTCTTTGTCAGTATATCATGAATGAAATTGTATGACAATATGATGATATGATAAAAATGCCGATGGATTTTAAAATTCACCAAGATTCCAGGGAAAATAATGTATAAAATGCATAAAAAATAATTTTTATAAGAAAAAAAGTTGACAATATTTCCTAAGGCATGATAAAGTGATTACATGACATCAGACAATCATAAGATATGATGAATGATGAAGCGAAAACCAATTTCAAACAGGGAGGGTATTACGACATGAAACGAGAAGAGTTTACGAAGAAGTATGGAAAGATCCTGCTGCCGCTGGTAACGCCTTACGATGCCAACGAAGAGATCGACTATGGGAAGTACGAAGAGCTGATCGAATATCTCATCAAAAATGATCTGTGCGATTCCCTGATCGTCACCGGGACCACAGGAGAAGCATCCCTGCTCCGGTTTGAAGAGAGGGTCAAGCTGATGGAGACGGCGGTCAAGGCGGCGGCCGGAAGGAAGCCGGTGATCGCCGGGACCGGATGCGCCTCCACCAAGGAGACCATCGCTCTGACCAAGGAAGCGGAGAAGCTGGGCATCGATCTGTGCATGGTGGTGTGCCCCTTCTACAACAAGCCGACCCAGCAGGGCGTATACAATCACTATAAGGCAGTGGCGGAGAGTACTTCTGCCAATATCCTGCTCTACAACATCCCGATCTTCGTGGGGATCAATATCGAACCGGCCACGGTGGGCCAGCTGGCCAAGATAGACAACATCATCGGGATCAAGGATGAGGCCGGCGTCAATCCTACCCAGGTGACGGATTATTTCCTGGCGGCAGAGCCGGCGGATCCGGAGTTCGTCGTATTCAACGGCGATGACGTGATGCTCCTTCCCACCATCGTGCAGGGCGCCATGGGCATCGTCAGCGGCGGAGCCCATATCTTCGGCCATGAGATCCGGGCCATCTTCGAGGCATTTGAGAAGGGAGACAATCAGAAGGCGAAAGAGCTCTTCATCCCTCTCTATAAATTCTGCAAGGCATGCGGACAGAACGGAAGGGTCCTTCCCAATTCCATCATGCGTCCCGCCATCGAGCTGGTGACCGGTATTGAGGTGGGCCCTGCCAGAAGCCCTCTGGCTCCCATTACCGACGAGGAGAAAGAGGTACTGGTCAAGGTGCTGAAAGAGGTTGGAAAACTGTAAGGAAAGGGAGGTACTTTATGAAGCATATGAAACGCGCGGCAAGTATTTTTCTGGTACTGGTAATGGCCATGTCCCTTCTGGCAGGCTGCGGCGGCTCGGAAGAGACGGGTGAGACGGAGGCCCCTTCGACGGCAGGTACTTCCGGAGAAAGCACGGCAGCGGAGAGCTCGGATCCGGACGGGACCATCACCTTCGGCATAAGCTGCGCCGTTACCGGCAATTTCCCTCTGGCCGGCGAGAGGACCCTCCAGGGAGTCCAGCTGGCTGTGGATGAGATCAACGCGGCGGGAGGAGTCCTGGGCAAAGAACTGGCTTTTGTATACGAGGATGACGGAAACGATCCGACCCAGGCCGTTACCGTGGTCACGAAACTGCTCAATGAGGACATCTGCGCGCTGATCGGTCCCCATACCACCACCAACTGCCTGGCGGTCCAGGAACTGGTGGGCGAGGCCCAGATCCCCTATATCACAGGCGGATCCGGAACGGCCATAGCGGCTGCGGGAAATGAATATGTGTTCCAGTGCCGTCCTTCCGACAGCATCAACGGCGTGGTGGCCGCGGATTTCGCGGTGAATGAACTGAAGTCGGAAAAGATCGGCGTGTTTTACAACAATAATGACTTTGGCGTAGGCGGCCGGGATGTGGTCGTGGAAGAGCTGGATAAGCTGGGAGCCGATTACATCACTCTGGGACATAACTCCGGCGATACCGATATGACCAGCCAGCTCATGCAGTTCGCGGCGGAAGGCATCGATACCATGATCCTGTGGACCGACGACGCGGAGGATGTGGTGGTGGCCCGCCAGACTTACGAGCTGGGATTGGACATCAATGTGATCACCTCCGCCGGCGTAGTCATGGAGCAGGTGCTGGATCAGATGGAGCCGGAATATGTGGAAGGCTGGTATTCGGTGACCGACTTCGTACCTGCCAATGACGACCCTGTGGTCTCCGGCTTTGTGGAAGCGTTCCAGGCAGAATACGGGATCGAGCCGGAACTGTATGCCTCTGCTTACTATGGCGCGGTGAAGTATCTGGCGGCGGCCATCGAGAAGGCCGGATCCGACGATCCTGCGGCTATCCGGGATGCCATGGCTGAGCTTTCTGGCATTGAGGCTCCCACCGGTACCATGGGATGCGCCTCCGACAATACGCTGATCCACAGCTGCGTTGTAACTCAGATCACAGACCTGAAGCCTGCGGTGGTCGACACAGTTTCCGTTGAGTTTGAATAACAGGCGGAAGACTCCGGGGGCAGCTACTATCTAAAACAGATGAAATGGCACGGGATGTGGGGAAATCCAGCTTTCCGTGCCATTTTCCATAAGAGCAGGAGGAAGGGTTCCATGTCATTTTCCATGATCATGCAGCTCATTTTGAGCGGCATTGCGCTGGGCTTTATCTATTCGATGGTATCCATCGAATATACGCTGATCTTTAATTCAACAGGCCTTTTGAATTTCAGCCATGACAAGCTCATCATGCTGGGCGCGTATATCTTTGCCGGACAGTTCGCCCTGCGGATGGGCTGCGGCTATGTCATATCCACCATAGCCACGATCTTATCCATGTTCATCATCGGCGTCCTGATGGCCAAGGGGATCTTCAACCCCATGAGAAATATGGCCTCTCCCATATTCGCGGTGATCGGGACCGTGGTCATGGGCAGGATCATCAAAGAGCTCTGCCGGATCATCTGGGGCGCCACAGCCTTTAATATTCCCGGCTTCATGAAGGGCACTTTCCGCATTGGGAATGTGATGATCACGAGGGCCAATACTTATATCATCATCGTGGCCGTGCTGCTGGTCATCGCCCTCCAGCTTTACTTCAATCATTCCAGGTCGGGCAAGGCCATGCGCTGTGTCCAGCAGAACAAGACGGCCGCTACTCTGATGGGGATCAACGTCTCTCAGAATATCAACATCACCATCGGCATCAGCGCCGTGGTCTGCTCCATCATCGGCATCCTGGTCATCTCCCTGTTTTCCGTGAGCCTGACCATGACCAACATGATCGGCATCAAGGGATTCGCGGCCGGCGTCATCGGCGGCTTCGGCTATTTCCCGGGCTGCATCGTGGGAGGCGTTCTCATCGGGATACTGGAAAACCTGAGCACACTGGCGATCCCCTCTGTCTATAAAGACTGCGTCGCATTTGTTCTTATGATCGTATTCTTACTGGTGCGGCCCAACGGGATCCTGGGACATAAGAAGTAAGGGAGGACGGCATGAAAAATAAAAAAACTGTTAAGATCGTACTGGTGGTCCTGCTGCTGGCAGCGCTTCTGATCTTTCCCGTCCTGGACAAGAACACATACCACCAGCTGGCCATGGCCCAGACGCTGGTCAATATCATCGTAGTGCTGGGACTGAATTTCATCACGGGCCTTACGGGGCAGATGAACCTGGGAACTGCCGGGATCATGGCCCTGGGCGCCTATTCCGGACAGCTGATGGTCCAGAAGCTGGGGATGCCCACGATCCTCACCATTCCGGTGGCCATCATCATGGGCGTGCTGATCGGCTACGCGCTGGGCTGGCCTTCTCTGCGCTTAAAGGGCGTGTACCTGTCCCTGACCACCATCGGCTTCGGGGAGATCGTCCGGCTGGTCATCACCAACTGGGCGGATTTCACAGGCGGCACGACGGGGATCCAGAATATCCCGCCGCTGAACCTTTTCGGTCTGGTCCTGGACAAGACCTGGAAGCTGGCCGTCTTCCTGGTGGTGGTGTGCGCAGTCCTGGTATTTACCGCTTACAGGATCGTCGGTTCCAAATACGGGCGGGTCTTCAAGGGGATCCGGGACAATATCGAGGCGGTGGAAGCCTGTGGGATCAATGTTTCCAGCCTGAAGATCAAAGCCTTCACCAGCGCGGCCATCTTCGGCTGCATCGGCGGCTGTTTTTACAGCTTCCTCATGGCTTACCTGAACCCTACTCAGTTTACCCAGGATCTCTCCGCCAACTATCTGCTGATGATGATGTTCGGCGGGATCGGATCTGTCCCCGGATGTGTCATCGGAGCCACGGCAGTGACGCTCCTTCCGGAGGTACTGCGGTTCACTCAGGAGTATTACTGGCTAATCTTCGGCATCATCACCCTGCTGTTTGTGATCTTCCTGCCCTACGGCTTCATTTCCCTGTTCCAGAAGGAGAAGAGGGAGGAAGCCGGGATCTTCAAGATCCTCATTGACCGGAAGGGAAAACGGAGAGGGACCGGGCTGTCAAAATCTGGAGGGATGAAGTAAATGAGCGAGGAAAGAAAAAGTGTACTGAGGCTGGAGCATATCACGAAAAAATTCCAGGGCCTGACGGCGGTGGACGACGTCTCTTTTGACATGAAGGAACGCAGCATCTACGCCCTGATCGGTCCCAACGGAGCGGGGAAGACGACGACGGTCAATATGATCACCGGCGTATTCCCGCCTACGTCGGGCGGCGTCTACTACAGAGACCAGAAGGTGAACGGGAAAAGGACGTTTGAGATCGCCCGTCTGGGGATCGGAAGGACGTTCCAGAACCTGAAGCTGTTCAATTCCATGAGCGTCATGGAAAATCTCATGGTGGGCGGCCATGAAATGACCAAGATCGGTCTGGTGAACTTCTGCTTTAATTTCAGAGGAGCCAGGCGGGAGGAGAAGATGCTGAAGGAGCGGGCGGAAGAGGTCATGGAGTATCTGGGAATCGCCGATCTGGCGGGACGGAATGTGAAGAACCTGTCCTACGGCCGTCAGAAGATCGTGGAGCTGGGAAGGGCCATGATGATGAAGCCGAAACTGCTGCTGCTGGACGAGCCAGCGGCCGGTCTGATCCCCTCCGAGAGGAAGGAGTTTGTGGACATCGTGCTGCGGATGTTCGAGGAGGGCGTGGATATTTTCCTGATCGAGCACAATATGGACGTGGTCATGAATGTGAGCACCTACATCACGGTGCTGAACTTCGGCTCCAAGATCGCGGAAGGGACGCCGCAGGAGATCCAGAACAACCCGGAGGTCATCAAGGCGTATCTGGGAGACAAATACCAGCAGATCACGGCGGAAGGAAGGAGGGGCTGATATGCTCAAGGTGTCTGATATCAATGTGTTTTACGGAAAGGTGCAGGCCCTCTTTGACGTTTCTCTGGAGGTGGGAGAGGAGGAGATCGTCTCCGTCATCGGAGCCAACGGCGCCGGGAAGACGACGCTCATGAAGACCATCATCGGCATGAACAAGACCCAGACGGGGAACATCGAGTTCAACGGAAAGGAGATCACCAACCAGAAGCCCCACATCAGCATCTATGACGGCATCGTGTATGTCCCGGAAGGGCGGGAGATCTTCCCGGAGATGTCCGTGGAGATCAACCTGGAAATGGGAGCGTTCAGCAAAAAATATTCTTCTGCCCAGCTCAAGGAGCATCAGGAGGAGGTCTATACGCTCTTCCCCAGGCTCAAAGAACGGGCCAGGCAGAAGGCCGGCACCCTGTCCGGCGGCGAGCAGCAGATGCTGGCCATCGGCAGGGGGATCATGAGCGATCCCAAGCTGATCCTCTTTGACGAGCCTTCCCTGGGACTGGCCCCGGTGATCGTGGATGAGATGTTCGATGCCATCGTGGAGATCAATAAGAGGAAAAAGACGCCGGTGATCATCGTGGAACAGAACGCCTTTATGGCCATGTCCATATCCAGCCGCACGTATGTGCTGGAAAACGGGCGGGTGGCCCACAGCGGGAAGAGCAGCGAGCTTTTGGAGAGTCCGGAGATCAAGAAAGCATATCTGGGAGGCTGATGAACATGAAGCTGGTAAGGATCGAGAGAAACGGGACCGTCTGCTATGGAGAGCTGGAGGGAGATAGAGTCTGCCTGTTTTCGGGAGATCTCCTGTCAGGCCTTCAGAGGACCGGAAATACGGCAGGTCTGGAAGAAGTGCGGCTCCTGGCTCCGGCAGTACCGTCCAAGGCGGTCTGCGTGGGCCTTAACTATCTGGATCATATCCGGGAATCCGGAGCGCAGGTGCCGGAGGAACCGGTGGTCTTTATGAAGCCTTCCACGGCGGTGATCGGGCCGGGAGAGGGGATCTTATATCCCTCCCTCTCCCACCGGGTGGATTATGAGGGAGAACTGGCGGTGGTGATCGGAAAGAAGGCTTCCCATGTGCCGCAGGAACGTGCGGCGGAATATATCCTGGGATATACCTGCGCCAACGATGTGACGGCCAGGGACCTGCAGCCGCCGGACGGCCAGTGGACAGTGGCCAAGGGCTTTGACACTTTCCTGCCGCTGGGCCCCTGCATCTGCACGGATATAGATCCTCTTGGCCTTCGGATCCGCACGGAACTGGACGGCCGCATCGTCCAGGATTCAAATACCGGCTTCCTGCTGTTTAAGCCTCATATGCTGGTCAGTTATCTGTCGTCGGTCATGACTCTTTATCCGGGAGACGTGATCCTGACCGGAACCAGTTCCGGCATAGGTCCCATGGAACCGGGAAGCCGCGTATGCGTGGAGATCGAGGGCATTGGAAGACTGGAGAATTTTGTACAGAGCGCGCGGGGATAGGAGGAAGTCATGAAAAAGGTGCTGGTGACCGCCACCAATTATTCCAGGTACTGCCGGACCGGAAAGCAGATGCTGGAGGCATACGGATGTGAGATCCTGGAAAATCCGGGGACGGGCCCGTATACGAAGGAAGAGCTTTTGGAACTGGCCGGAAACGTGGACGGCGTGATAGCCGGAACGGATCTGTGGGACGAGGAGGTCCTGCGGGCGGCGGGCAGGCTCAAGGGCATCGCCAGATTCGGGACCGGCGTGGACAATATCGACCTGAAGGCGGCAGGGAAGCTGGGCATCTGTGTGGCCAACTGTCCCGGCGCCAATTCTTCCGCGGTGGCGGAGCTGGCAGTGGGACTGATCCTCTCGGCTGTGCGGGGAATCCCGGCGTCGGACCGGAATTCCAAGGCGGGCAGATGGGACCGCCCCATGGGGCGCGAGCTTGGCGGGAAGACGGTGGGGATACTGGGCTTCGGAGCCATCGGAAGGATGACGGCCAGGAAGCTTTCCGGCTTTGACGTGAAGCTGCTGGCCTATGACAGATTTCCCGACAGGGAGGCGGCAGGAGCGCTTCAGGTGACCTTGTGCAGGGAAATGGAAGAGGTCCTGGCGCAGAGTGACATCCTTACGGTCCATATGCCGAGCCTTCCGGAGACCAGGGGGATATTTGACAGGAAAGCCTTTGAGAGCGTGAAGCGGGGGGCGGTTTTTATCAATACGGCCAGGCCGGATCTGGTGGACATGGAGGCTCTGGAAGAGGCGCTGGAGGAAGGCCGGCTGTCCGCCGCCGCGTCGGACGTCCTTCCGGAGCCGTATGTGAAAAAGGGCGGAGCCCTCGCGGTCAGGCCGGACTTTATCTGTACCCAGTATCTGGCGGCAGAAACTTATGAAAATTATGAGCGGACCTCCCGGATAACGGCAGAGGCGCTCATCGATATTTTTGAGGGAAAGGTCCCGAAACACTGTCTGGTGCGTCCGTAGGACGGCGGCGGAGATTGAGATTTGACTATGTATTTCAAATGCTTTATACTGGAAGATAAGAAGATTAATTTGGAAAATTTTAGGGGATTTTCAGGAGAACAGGATGAAAGAGATACATAGGATTTCCATTACAGATGCGGTCGTGGAGGCCGTTAAGAAAGCCATTGATTCCGGAGAGTATGCGCCCGGGACCAAGCTGCCCACCGAGGCTGCCATGTGCCAGGAGATGAAGGTCAGCAGGAGCAGCGTCCGGGAGGCCATGCGGGTCCTCCAGGCCCTTGGCTATGTGACCATTTCGCCGGGGCGCGGAGCCTTTGTGGCTCTGGAGGAGGAAAAGCCCAGGAGCAATGATCCCTGGTATGAGGCGGAAGGAGTCCGGTATTCGGACTTTATGGAGATCCGTCTGGCCATTGAGACCTTAGCCGTGGGATTGGCGGTGGAGCGGGCCTCCGATGCCCAGGTGCGGGAGCTGGAGGAGATCCACAGCTCTTTCTGCGAGGCCAATGAGGTCCACGATATGGCCAAGCTCATCATGCTGGATGAGCTGTTCCATACAAAGATCATGAGCTTCACGGGAAATCCTCTGTTTGTCAACATCAACAAACAGATCCAGGAGTGTTTCCGCAGTTATCGTGGAGAGTCCTTCTCCAACGATATGGTCTACAGCAACGCCGTGGAGCCCCACGGCAGGATCCTCCAGTGCTTTAAGGAAAAGGATGCCGTCCGGGCGGCCGCTGAGATGCAGAAGCACTTGGAGATCACACAGGAAGACATGGTCAAGGTGATCCATGGAGCGTGACAGGTGTCCGCAGACGCAGGAGCAGAGGCTCCTGCGTTTTTTGCGCTATAGGAAACTGTGTTTCCATAGAGCAAAAAACTCTGCGGGATCAGGCGGCGGAAAGGAATCCTGCCGCTTATGCGGCCCGCCGCAGGCGGAGGATCCTGCTCCCGCGGGACATGGCGTGCCTTTCTGCTATCCCAGCATCAGGAGCGCGGTAAAGTACACTCTGTCCTCCCGGAAGGAGTAGTCCAGGCCGGCTTCCCGGCAGAGGACCGCCACGTCGATGCCGAAGGCGGACAGGGATTCCATCTTGACCTGGGGCCGGCGGCAGGGCTCCGGATAGGCGCAGGAATCGCAGAAGACGCAGCCTCCGGTGGTGAGGGGAAGGACTTCGCCCGGCCCCGGAGAGAGCTCCTCGATGAGCTGACGGAAGCGGAAATTGTGCTGGGAGTTCAAGGTCTTATAGACCTGGGGCGCGGTGGGAGGCGTAAGGTCCGTGACGGACTGGAGCAGGAGTCCTCTGGAAAACCGGCCCGCTTTTTCCCGGCACGCATCCAGCGTCCCGCAGCCGGGAGGACAGACCCAGTTCTGGCCATGGCTGGGGCAGGTCTGAGGCGTGCAGAAGGCCCGCAGGTCCTCCCTGCAGTCTAAGGTGAGGCTGTCCAGGAACACGGCCCGGGAAAAGCCTGCCTCCATGGCTTTTTGGATCAGCAGATCTTGTTGGATATTCATGGGATCCCTCCTTGTGGGGCTCAAATGGTTTCAGACCCGGTATATTTCTTCCTATTTTAGCATTTTCCGGAAAAGGCCGCAACAGCGGCCGGTCCCGGCCGGGAGCTTTAGAGAAAAATAATAATATCTTCTCGAAATTTTTCATGGTGTATGTTATACTACTATAGAATGATCGGGCAGGGAGTGAAGGAAATGGTCAGTGAGGAGCGCACAAAACTGATGGCGAGGGCGGAGATCCTCCGGGAAAAGGAATGGGAAAAGTCTCTGAAGCTGGGCAGGTTCCACAGGAAGGACTACATCAGCTACAAGATGATCCAGAGCGCGTTCTCTTTTATCTTTGCCTATGTCCTGATCTTCATCATGTGGGTCTTATATCACGCGGAAGAGCTCATGACCCAGAAGAAGATCGAGGAGCTGGCACAGATGGGCCTGGGGGCGCTGATGCTCTTGGTGTGCCTGCTGACCTGTTTTCTGGTGATCTCTTATTTTGTGTACAGGGCCAAATATAAAAAGGCCAGGGAGAAGATCAAAGACTATCAGGCTGTCCTGAAACAGATCAGCCGCCTCTATGAGCAGGAATCCGTGAAAGTAAAAAAAGAATCGGAGGAATTTCGAGTATGACGACCCTTTTGGTCCTGCGGGAGCAGATAAAAAGATTCTATGCCCGGTATGGGAAGCATCTCATAAGAGTGCTCCGGTTCTTGACGGCTTTTGCCGCTTTTGCTGTTGTCAATGAGACCATGGGCTATATGACCCGTCTGGATTCTATCTGGATCTCGCTGGGGCTGGCCGTGATCTGCGCATTCCTGCCCAATGGAGCCTTTGTGGTCATCGCGGCGCTCTTTACGCTGGTGCATCTGTACGCGGTGTCCCTGGAAGTGTTCTTTGTGGCAGCGGCGGCGTATCTGCTGTTTTTCTGTCTGTACTATGTATTCCAGCCGGGAGACAGCATCGTGCTGGTCCTGATGCCTCTCATGTTCGTCTGCCGGATCCCTGTGGTGGTCCCGCTGGTGCTGGCGCTGACGTCTTCTGCCCTCAGCGCGTTTTCCATGAGCTTTGGCATCGTGACTTTTTATATGCTCCGCTATGTCCGGGACAATGCCGGAGTGCTGTCCTCCACAGGCTCTCTCTCCATGCCGGGAAGGTATACCCAGATGATAAACGGCGTGCTGGGCAATACGGCCATGTGGGTGACCATAGCGGCGTTCTGCGCCACTCTTCTGGTGGTCTATTTCATCCGGAAGCGGTCTTTCAGCCATTCCTGGGAGACGGCCATCGTGGCCGGCCTCATCGTGAACCTGCTGGGGCTCTTTATGGGCATCTTCATCGCCGATGTGCAGCTGCCCATAGCGGAAGTGGTCATCAGCGCCGTAGCGGCCGGGATCGTGGGGATGGTGCTGGAGTTTTTCCTGTTCCATCTGGATTATTCCAGGACAGAGTATGTCCAGTTTGAGGATGACGATTATTACTACTATGTCAAGGCGGTGCCTAAGGTGGCGGTGACGCGGCCGGAGGTGACGGTGACGAAGATCAATACGAAGAAAAGAGATGGCGGGGAGCAGGAAGAACAGCCTGTCGCCCGTCAGGAGATGGGAAATACGGCGGAGATACTGACAGCGGGGAAGGATCTGGAAGAGACCAAGGTCCTGTTTGAACAGCAGAGGCCCAAGGGGGCCGACAGGCAGGCTCAGGAGGCACAAGGTGTAGACTATGGAGAAACTGATTGACGCCATAAAAACCTATATCATGCAGAGTATCCCGGACATCAGGGTCACTGACGTGATCGAAATGATCATCCTGGCAGTGCTCCTGTACAATCTGATGCTCTGGATCAAGAATACGAGAGCGTGGGCCCTGTTGAAGGGGCTCCTGGTTTTGTTTGCTTTTATCCTGGTCGCCTATCTGTTCCAGATGGATACGATCCTGTGGCTGGCAGACAAGACGGTCAATGTGGGGATCATCGCGGTGGTCATCATCTTCCAGCCGGAGCTGAGGCGGGCTTTGGAGCAGCTGGGACGCAACAGGGTCCTGGGCTTCCTGGTATCCGACGGCGGCAAGGTGATGGACGAAAGATTTACGGACAAGACCATGAACGAGATCGTCAAAGCTTCCTTTGAGATGAGCAGGGCCAAGACAGGCGCCCTGATCGTGATAGAGAGGAAAACGCCGCTGGCGGAATACGAGCGGACCGGGATCGTGGTGGACGGCGTCGTCACCAGCCAGCTCCTGCTCAATATCTTTGAGCATAATACGCCGCTCCATGACGGGGCTGTGGTGGTGCGCGGCAACCGGATCGTGGCGGCCACCTGTTATCTGCCCCTCTCGGACAATATGACCATCAGCAAGGATCTGGGCACCCGCCACAGAGCGGGAGTGGGAGTCAGCGAGGTCAGCGACAGCATCACGGTGATCGTCTCGGAGGAGACGGGAAATGTGTCCGTGGCTTTTGACGGCAGCCTGAAAGGAGGACTGGATCCGGATACCCTGAAGGAGGAGCTCAGGAGGATCACGGCAGAGAACGAAGAGACGGGCGGACGCCGGCTGAAGATTTTGAAAGGAAGGCGGAGACATGAAAAAAAGGCTGACAAATAATCTGCTTCTGAAGATCATTTCCGTGTTTGCCGCCGTGCTCCTCTGGATCATCGTCATCAATATCGACAATCCTACGGATACGTTTACCATAAGCGATATTCCGATCCAGGTGCTCAATGAGCAGAGCGCCATCACAGACAACGGACTTACTTACGAGATCGTGGGATCCCAGACTGTCAGCGTGGAGGTGACGGCCCGCAGGACGGACAGGAGGCGGATCACGGCGGAGGATTTTGAGGCCACCATCGATCTGAATGAGATCTACGGGGCCACCGGTTCCGTGGCGGTGAACATATCCGTGGTGGGGGACAGGAGCCTGATCCGTTCCTGGACCCAGATCACCAGGAGCGTTGAAGTCCGGGTGGAATCTTTGGAGACAAAAGAGTTTGAGATCCAGGTGATCCAGGAAGGAGAACCGGAGGAGAGCTATACCGTCAGCGGTCAGACCGTAGATCCCGGAACGGTCCGGGTGACGGCGCCTGAATCCATCATGTCCAATATCGATCATGCGGGCATCATCGTGGATGTGAGCGGGGCGTCCGACAATATCGAGACGTCGGGGGAGATCGTCCTGTACGGACGGAACGGCCAGGAGATCGATCTGAGCAATGAACGGATCGTCATGAGCGCTTCCGAGGCGCAGGTCTCCCTGTCCATGGTCAAGACCAATCAGATCAGCGTGGATGTGGTGGTGACCGGACAGGACCAGGTGGCGGACGGGTATCAGTACATCACATATCAGTGTGAGCCTCAGACCATTTCCGTGACGGGAGCCAAGGCCCTCATAGCGGAGTTCGATAAGCTGACCATCACGGAGGATCTTACCGGAGCTTCCGGAAATGTGACCAGGACATATGAGGTAGACGAGCTTCTGCCGGAGGGACTGGAGGCGGCCGACGAGGCTTCCAGGACCATCCAGGTGACGTATCAGATCGAGCAGCTGGCACAGCGCAGCTTCCGCATTGCCGGCAGCCAGGTGGAGCTGGTGGGAGCGGCAGAGGGCATGAGTTATCAGATGGGCGATGAGGATGCCGTGGTCGTCACGCTGGAGGGCCTTTCGGAGGACCTGGAGCGGGTAGAGAGCAGCGAGATCTCCGTGTCGGTGGATGTGAGCGGCATCGACGGCTCCGGCACTTATGTGAGGACTCCGGAAGTGCGGCTGCCGGAGGAATACAGGACCTATTTTGAGGTATCTGTTGCCGATGTGCGGGTGATCGCCTCCGCGCAGACAGATGAGAGCACGGAACCGTCGGGGGAGGCATCTTCGGAATCGCCGGAGTCCTCGTCCGGTACAGAAGGAGCCAGTCCCGCCGACCAGAGCGGACAATAGAGAACGAGTTGATATGGAGGAGATATTATGGTTAGTGAGAAAGTGGTCGTAAAGAATCCCACAGGCCTTCATTTAAGGCCTGCCGGAGTCCTGTGCAAGGAGGCCATGAATTATACATCGTCCATCACATTCCGTTTTAACAACATCACGGCCAATGCCAAAAGCGTGCTGAGTGTGCTGGGAGCGTGCATCAAAACGGGAGACGAGCTGGAATTCATCTGCGAGGGGCCCGATGAGGAAGAAGCCTTGAAGGCAATGGTCCAGGTGGTAAAGAGCGGTTTAGGTGAATGAAGGATATGAAAAAAGGGCTTGGTAAGGCCGCCATAAGCCTGGCAGCTTATACGGCGGCGTGGATATTTGCCTACATACTTGGCAGGGCCGGAGAGTATATCTTTTCCGGCCTTGTTTTAGTGGCAGCGGCGGTGGGAGAATATTTCTTCTACTATAAGCGGGAAGGGTACCTGCTGCAGATGGAGGCGGTGTTCTCCCTGTTCTGGACGGGGGGAGCGGGCCTTTCTGCCATGAAGCTTTCCAGGCTGGCCCAGGACTGGGAGACGGAGACCTGGATCAGTTTTTATCTGGTCTATATCTGTTTTATCCTGGGGTTTGAGCTGGCCGGATTCCTGGAGGCGCGGAGGGACAGAGCCGGGGAAGAGAAAAAAACGGAGGGAAGGCACCATTCTGTCCGGCGTCATGAGATGCCCGGCGGGGAGATCCAGGCAAAGCGCCTTCTCCACTGCATCTATGCGGTCCTGGCCGTTTCGGCCGCCTGTTTCCTCCTGGAAGCGGCTGTGATCCGGGAGATCCCTCTGTTTTCGGATAAGCCCCATGCCTATTCGTATTTTCATCTGTCGGGGGTCCATTATTTTACCGTGACCAGTATCTTTGTGCTTCCTCTGTCGGTGCTCTATAAAAGCGTGAAGGGAGCGCTTTCCAGGAGGGAGTGGGTGATCCTGGCCGTCTGCTGCGGGGCGGCGCTGATGATCCCGGTGCTCTGCGTCTCCAGGTTCCAGCTGATGATGGCGGTGCTCCTCTCGGTCTGCGTGGCCATGGCGGTCTGGCCCGGCATCAAGCTGCGGTATGTGATGCTGGCGGTGGCGGCCCTGGTGCCGGTCTATGTGGGCCTGACCGTGGCGCGGAATCATGATGTGGAGTATCTCAACGGGATCTTTGAGATGAAAAACGCGTCGACGCCCATTTTTATCACCCAGCCGTATATGTATGTGGCCAACAATTACGACAACTTCAACTGTCTGGTGCGGGAGCTTCCCGCCCATACTTTTGGCCTCCGTCAGCTTTTTCCGGTATTCGCCCTGACCGGTCTCAAGTTCCTGAAGCCGGAGCTGGTGAATTTCCCCATCTATGTCACCAAGGAGGAGCTGACCACGGTGACTCTGATCTATGACGCGTACTATGATTTCGGCCTGGCAGGCATTGCCGTGTTCGGCCTGATCCTGGGAGCGGTCTGCCGGAAGCTGTCGAAGCTGCAGAAGACGGGGAAGAATCCGGTATCCAAGCTGTTTTATGCACAGATCGCCATGTACCTTGTGTTTTCGTTTTTTACCACCTGGTTCAGCAATCCCACCACCTGGTTCTGGCTGGCTGTCACAGGAGCGGTCTATTTTTATGTGGGGCATGGGATCCCCTTCCGGCGCCGCCGGAGCCGGAAATTATAAATTGTAATTTCCGGGGCGGTATGTTATACTGTAAAAAGGCGGCGGTCGTATGGCCGCCAGATCAAGACAGATGGGAATGATGACTTGTGGGGCTGCATCTAGGAAAAACAGCACGAAGAGTAAGATGTATATCATAGAAAAGTACAGCGTGATCTACCGACTATGAACTTGCCGGTTTTGAAAGCGGAAAATCATTGACGAGACAGAAAGGACGATAGATCATGTTAAATTATCAGAGATATAAAAGAGTACCTGTCGTACATCTTCCGGAGCGGACATGGCCGGATAAGGAGATCGAGAAGGCTCCCATCTGGTGCAGCGTGGACCTTCGGGACGGCAACCAGGCCCTTGTGGAGCCCATGGTGGTGGAAGAAAAGATCGAGATGTTCAATCTCCTGGTGAAGCTGGGCTTCAAGGAGATCGAGGTGGGTTTCCCCTCCTCTTCCCAGATCGAGTATGATTTCCTGAGGGAGTTGGTGGACAGGAAACTGATCCCCGATGACGTGACGGTCCAGGTACTGGTGCAGTGCAGGGAGCATTTGATCGACAGGACGTTTGAGTCCCTTAAGGGGTTAAACCGCGCCATCGTACATATCTATAATTCCACATCCACCCTTCAGCGGGATGTGGTATTCGGCATGGATAAAGAGCAGATCAAGCAGATCGCCATAGACGGAGCCAAGATGGTCAAGGAGAGGGCAAAGGACTTCCCTGGAGAGATCATCCTGGAGTATTCTCCCGAGAGTTTTACCGGGACGGAGCTGGACTATGCTCTGGAGGTATGCACGGCAGTCCAGGAGGTATGGGGGCCCACGAAGGAGCATCCCATGATCTTCAATCTCCCGTCCACTGTGGAGATGACGACTCCCAATGTGTATGCCGATCAGATCGAGTGGATGAATACCCATTTCAAGGACAGGGATTCCATCATCCTGAGCGTCCATCCTCACAATGACCGGGGCACCGGCGTGGCGGCCACGGAGCTGGCCCTCCTGGCGGGAGCGGACCGGGTGGAGGGGACTCTCTTCGGAAACGGGGAGCGGACCGGAAATGTGGATGTGCTGAATATCGCTTACAACATGTTCTCCCAGGGGATCAATCCCAATCTGGACATTGAGAATATCCGGGAGATCATTGAAGTATACGAAAGATGTACGAAGATGGAGATCGATCCCAGGCATCCTTACGCCGGCAAGCTGGTGTTCACCGCTTTCTCCGGTTCCCATCAGGATGCCATCAACAAAGGGGTCCGGGCTCTCAAGACCAGGAAGAGCCCTTATTGGGAGGTGCCCTATCTGCCTGTGGATCCTTCCGATCTCGGACGGGATTACGAGCCCATCGTCCGCATCAACAGCCAGTCGGGCAAGGGCGGCGTAGCCTTTGTGATGGATACGCTCTACGGCTTCAAGATGCCCAAGGGGATGCACAGAGAATTCGCCGATGTGGTCCAGAGCGTGGCAGAGGCCCATGGCGAGGTGGCGCCGGAGCAGATCATGGAGCTGTTCAAGAAAGAGTATCTGTCTGCCAAGGAGCCCTTCAACTTTATCCGCTGTGAGATCACGGACGTGGGCGACAGCGATGTAGATACTCTGGCGAAGCTGACCTATAAGTGCAGAGGCACGATCCTCTCCGCCAGGGGAGTCGGAAACGGCCCCATCGATGCGGTGCGTGCGGCTGTCGAGGAGACGGCCGGGGTCCATGTGAAGGTGCTGGATTATTCGGAGCACGCTCTGGGCGAAGGTTCCCATGCTCAGGCGGCTGCCTATATCAAGATCATGGATGTGGACAGCGGAAAGGTCACCTACGGCGTCGGTGTGAGCCCCAATATCACCAGGGCGTCTCACAGGGCGTTGTTCAGCGGACTGAACAGGCTGTTTAAATAAGAAAGAGAATACGGACTCCGGCGGCTAAAACCGCCGGAGTCCTTGCATTTACAGGGGATCTGTAGTAGAATACTGATAACTATGGGCACAGGAAAGCAGAGAGGAATGGAGATTTTTTCATGGACAGATATGATTATGTGATCGTAGGAGGCGGCCTGTTCGGCGGCGTGATGGCCTGGTATGCCAGGCAGAATGGAAAAAGCTGTTTGGTCATCGAAAAGCGGAGCCATCTGGGAGGGAACCTTTACTGTGAGGAGATCGAAGGGATTCCCGTGCACCGGTACGGCGCCCATATCTTCCATACCTCCAATAAAAAAGTCTGGGATTTCGTGAACAGCCTGGCTGAGTTCAACCGCTATACCAACAGCCCGGTGGCCAATTACCACGGCCAGATGTATAATATGCCCTTTAACATGAATACATTCAGCAAGATGTGGGGAGTCTCCACGCCGGAGGAAGCCAGGAAGAAGATCGAAGAGCAGAGAAGCTCCGTAACGGGCGAGCCCTCCAATCTGGAGGAGCAGGCCATTTCCCTGGTGGGCACGGATATTTACGAGAAGCTGATCAAGGGATACACGGAGAAACAGTGGGGGCGGGACTGCAGGGATCTTCCCAGCTTCATCATCAAGCGGCTTCCGGTCCGGTATACTTATGACAATAATTATTTCAACGACCGTTATCAGGGGATCCCCATCGGCGGCTACAATGGCCTCATAGAGAAGCTCTTTGAGGACTGCGATGTGCTGCTGGATACGGATTATCTGGCGGACAAGGCCAGGTTTGACGCCATGGGAGACCGGATCGTCTATACAGGGACCATCGATGCGTATTTCGGCTACCGGTTCGGCCGTCTGGAATACAGGAGCCTCCGCTTTGAGGACGACATCTACGACACGGACAATTTTCAGGGAGTGGCCGTGGTGAACCATACGGCCAGGGAAGTGCCTTATACCAGGACCATTGAGCACAAGCACTTTGACTGCACAGTCCCCTACAGCCAGACTGAGAAGACCGTCGTCACCAGGGAATATCCGGTGACCTGGGAGGAGGGCATGGAGCCCTATTATCCCGTCAACGATGAGAGAAATCAGTCTCTGTACCAGGAATACGCCCGCCTCGGAGCCGGGGAGGAGAAGGTCCTCTTTGGAGGGCGCCTGGCGGAGTACCGGTACTACGATATGGACAAGGTGATCGAGTCTGCCATGGACAAGGCGGAGAAAGAATTTGGAAGCAGGCTGTAAGATGAGCAGATGGAAGGCCCTGATCCTGGGAGACGGGAAGAATCAGGGAAAGAAAAACGTATTTTGGAATATGGTGGGGAGCCTGATCTTCGCGCTGGCCAGCATCCTGCTTTTCGCGGCGGCGGCCAGGGCGGCAGGCGCCTATTATGGAGGGATCTTTTCCATTGCATTCACCACGGGACAGATGCTCCTCACCATCGGATATTATGAAGTGCGGCCGTTCCAGGTGACGGACGTATCCCGCCAGTACAGTTTTCAGGAATATCTCTCCAGCCGGGTCGTCACCAGCATAGCCATGGCTGTCGCCGGCGTGCTCTATGTCCTTGTGACCGGGGCGGAGGGCGTGCGTGCTTCCGTGATCCTGCTGATGTGCTTTTACAAGATGATGGACGGGATCGCCGACGTCTTTGAAGGAGAGTTTCACCGGAGGGGACGGCTGGACATCGCCGGAAAGTCCATGGCCTTCCGAACCGTGTTTTCCGGCGGGGTTTTCATCGTCACGGTCATGATCTCAGGGGACATCGTCATCGCCAGCGGGGCGGCGGTGGCGGCAGCGGTGTTTGCCTTTGCCGTCTTCGATCTGGTCATCATCCGGGAATTCGAGCCGCTCCGGCTCTCGAGAGCTTGGGACCGGGTCTTTTCCCTGCTGCGGGACTGTTTCTTTTTGTTTTTGGGAAGTTTTTTATATTTATATATATGCAACGCGGCGAAGTACGCGGTGGATGCCCGCATGAGCGCGGAGGCAGTCACCTATTATACGGATCTCTATCTGCCCACTTCCACCATCAATCTGCTCAGCGGATTTATCTTCAAGCCGCTTTTGACCACCATGGGAAAGAGCTACGAGGAGAGGCAGTGGGAGAAATTCCGGGGGATCGTATACAGGCTGCTGGCGGGGATCGTGCTCCTTACGGCGGTCTGCTGCCTGGGAGCTTATCTGATCGGTATCCCTGTGCTCTCCTTCCTGTTCGGCCATGATCTTTCGGCGTACAGGGGAGCTCTGGTGCTCCTGATCTTCGGCGGCGGATTCAACGCGGCGGCCATGCTCCTGTATTACGCGCTGACCACCATGAGAAAACAGAAACAGATCCTGGTCTGCTACGGAGTTTCCGCGCTGGCTGCCCTTTTGGGCTCTTCCGCGCTGGTGACCCGTTTCGGGATCCTGGGAGGAGCCGCCTGCTACACGGGAGCCATGGGGATCCTGGTGCTCCTGTTTTTCGGGGATGTCTGGTATCAGTACAGAAGGGCGATGAGGCGTGAGAAATGAAAGAAGGACAGTATGGAACCTTTGATGTGGTGGTTCCCGTATATAAGCCTGACAGAAAACTGAAAGAGCTGCTGGCTATGCTGGAGCGGCAGAGAAAGCGGCCGGAAAAGATCGTGCTGATGGTGACGGTGGACGGGTCGGAGAAGTCCGGTGAGGACTGGGCTTTTGACTGCCGGATTCCCACGGAGGTCCATTATCTGCAAAAGGAGGAGTTTGACCATGGCGGCACCAGGAACCGGGGCATCGGATTTTGCGAGAGCGAAGTAGTGGTCTGTATGACCCAGGATGCGGTGCCTGGAGACGAGTATATGACGGAGGAGCTCCTGCGCCCTTTTTTCGGGAGCTTCTGCGGAGGGGAGCAGGGCCGCGCAGGAGACCGGGAGATCCTGATCTCCTACGGGAGACAGCTCCCCAGGGAGGATTGCAGGTTCATCGAGCGCTATACCAGGAGCTTCAATTATCCGGAGGAAAGCCGCCTGAAGACGGCGGAGGATATTCCCGGCCTTGGCATCAAGACGTTTTTCGCCTCCAATGTGTGCGCCGCTTACAGGAGGGAGCTCTTCTGGAAACAGGGAGGCTTTCCGGAGCGGACCATTTTCAACGAGGACATGATCTTTGCCGGCAGGGCCGTAAAGGCCGGATATGCCATCGCCTACGCGGCAGAGGCCAGAGTGGTGCATTCTCACAATCTTTCCGGCGCGGCCCAGTTCCACCGGAATTTTGATCTGGCCGTATCCCAGGCCCAGTTTCCCGATGTGTTCGGCGGGATCCGTTCCGAGGGAGAGGGCATCCGCCTGGTGAAGAGCACCATGGCCTATCTGTGGAAAAAAGGGAAGTTTTATCTGATCCCTTCTCTGATCTGGGGAAGCGGATGCAAATATATGGGATACCTGCTGGGAAAGCGGTATCAAAAGCTGCCAGGGAGGATCGTGCGGGCCTGCAGCATGAATAAACGGTATTGGAGGAAGCAGTGATGTCTGATTTACTGATCATCATTCCTGCGTATAATGAGGAAAAGAACATTGAGTGTGTGGTGGACCGGCTGCGGGAGGAATATCCTCAGTTTGACTATATCGTGGTCAATGACGGGTCCAAGGATAGTACGGCTCAGATCTGCCGGAAAAACGGCTACCGTCTCCTGGACCTGCCGGTGAATCTGGGGCTGGCGGGAGGCTTTCAGGCAGGCCTCAAATACGCCTGGGAGCATCATTATACGTATGCCATCCAGTTTGACGGAGACGGACAGCACCGCCCCGAGTATATCCAGGCCATGAAGGATAAGATGGCGGAGGGGTATGACATCGTCATCGGGTCCCGCTTTGTGACGGAGAAAAAGCCCAGGACCATGCGGATGCTGGGAAGCAACATGATCTCCCTGGCCATCCGCCTTACCACAGGAACGAGGATCAAGGATCCCACTTCCGGGATGCGGATGTTCAGCCGGAAGATGATCGAGGAATTCGCCCTGAGCTTAAATTACGGACCGGAACCGGATACGGTCTCCTATCTCCTCAAGCAGGGGGCCAAGGTGACGGAGGTCCAGGTGACCATGGACGAGCGGATCGCGGGCGTCAGCTACCTGAATCCGGTCAACGCCGTCAAATATATGAGTAAGATGTTATTTTCTATTCTGCTGGTGCAGAACTTCAGGAAACGGGATAAAAAATACCGGAAAAAAACGGGGGAGGAGCAGGTATGACAACGGTACTGAGAGTGATCCTGATCTTAATGTCATTACTAATCCTGGTGGTGATGATGCGGAAGATCCGTCATGCCAAGGCGAAGATCGAGGATTCCATGTTCTGGGTGGCTTTCGCCCTGCTGCTGGTGATCTTCAGCGTCTTTCCGGGAGCGGCGGACTGGCTTTCTGATCTGGTGGGCACCATGTCCACGGCTAATTTCATCTATCTGCTGGTGATCTTCCTGCTGATGGTCAAGAGCTTTTTTATGTCCATGCGCATCTCCCAGCTGGAGACCAGGGTCAAGGAGCTGGTGCAGAGGATCGCTTTGGACAACAACACTCTGGAAGAGCAGATGAAGGAAATGGAGAAAAAGGAGCAGGAAAAATGAATCCTCTTGTAAGCGTCTGTATTCCCGCCTACAACAGCGCCCGTTATATCAGGGCAACCATGGAATCGGTCCTGGGACAGAAATATGAGAATATCGAGCTGGTGGTGGTGGACGACTGTTCCAAGGATGATACGGTGGAGATTGTCCGGTCTGTCCGGGATCCCCGTGTGCGGCTGGTCCGCAATGAAAAGAATCTGGGAATGACCGGAAACTGGAATAAGTGCCTGGCGGAAGCCAGGGGTGAATATATCAAGCTGATCTGCGCCGACGATGTGCTCTACGAGGACAGCATCGAGAAGGAACTGGGGGCCTTGCTGGCCCATCCGGAGGTGACGCTGGCCATGAGCGATACTTCTCTGATCGATGAGGAGGGAAAGCGGACCGGCTGCTTCAAGCGGTATCCCAGATCCGGTCTTCTGGACGGCCGGAAGGTGGCCAAGCGGGCGCTGATCTTCAAAAGCTTTTTCGGCGCGCCCTGCAACACGCTGTTTCCCAGGAGTTCCTATGAGCGCGCCGGGGGATTCGATCCTGAATTTCCCTATATCCTGGATTTTGACCTGTGGCTGCGGATGGCCTGTCTGGGAAAGATCTATGTGATCCATGAGGAACTGAACGGCTTCCGGGTCCGCAACGATTCCAATACCGGAACGCTGATCAACAGCGGCCGGAAAACTTACAACGACGAGCACCGGAAGCTGTTAAAAAAGCACAATGCCCTGGGCGTGGTGCATTTGAACCGGTTTGAGCGGGCAGTCAGCATGCTGATCCGCCACGCCAGGAATGAACTGATCCAGATCTATCTGTGGGTCAATGCGAAAAAAGTAAACGGAAAAATGCGTTAAAAGGTAAAGAGGATGAAGGATATCTGGACAAATAAGATTAAAAGATTTTTTCACTATTTTCGCGCTTGGACTGTTTGGAAAAAGCTTGCGGTGGGGTGTGTGCTGCTCATAATTGCTGTGGCTGCAGTGGAGTTTGCGTCAAATTTAAAATGTATAATGCTGCCGGAGAATGAAAAAGGCATTCTTCAGATTGACGAGAGGAGCATTGTGCCGACGGGATTTGTTAAAACGGAAGGCGGCTATGAATATAATGGAGAAAGTGGTACGATCCGTCTTGAGTTGAACGGCGTTTATGTGGATAAACTGAAATATTCATACGATTATGACGGATTGCTAGATATGCAGGTAACAATCGGTTATAGGAACCGGTTGGGCAGAGAAGAAGTAAGAGTGATCCAGGATAAGAATAATGCTTTCATTAGAGAGTCTGTTATCAATATTGATGAAAATGTAGAGTATATTGAGTTGTATACGGATGAAGCATTGTTGTTGGAGCCTGGGCTTACTTATATAGATTTAAGTTCGTTTCCTTTGACCATCACGGATTTTTCCGTTGTCAATGAGGTTTCTGTGAATTGGTACCGGGTGTATCTGGTGTCTGGAATCGGCGGATTGCTCATAATATTTTGGGCCTTTCATGAGTTCTTCTCCCGGAAGTTAGAATATGTCTTTCTGATGCTTTCGATTGTAGCGGGAAGTATTCTGATTTTGCTGCTTCCGCCCAATAAAGTCGTGTGGGATGAAGAAACTCATTTTATGCGCGCGTATCAAATGTCTGTTTGGCCGGGAGGACAGTTATTGACAGATGAGGCAGCTTCTTATTTTATATGCGGGATAGAGTCCTGGCCATATAATCTTCCGGCATCCAAGGAGGAATTACAGGAGCAAACCGAAGCCATCAACGAAAACGCTCTTTATGAAGAAGGGACAAGCGCAGTGGCGGGGCTTAGTGCAGGGCTGACAGCGCCGTCTTATGTGCTGCAGGCTTTGACGATCAAGGCGGGGAGGTTTCTTAATCTTCCATTTACGGTTATCTATCGGCTGGGAAGGCTGGCGGGGCTTCTCGTGTACTGTATCGTGATGACGCTGGGGATTAAAATAATACCGGTTGGAAAACGGATTTTATTGGCGGTTGGACTGATGCCGGAACCTTTGCTTTTGGCCAGTTGTTATTCCAGCGATCCCACAGTAATGGCGTTTATTATATTAGGAATCGCAATGATTTTGGCAGAAGCGGCAAAAGCGGGCGAAAAGGAAAAGGATGTTTCCTGGAAAACGTATTTTATAGGAGGCGCAGTCTTAACTTGGGGTATTTTGCCGAAAGCCGTTTACGCGCCTTTGGTCCTGCTCTTTTTCTTAATTCCCAAAGAATGCTTTAAAAGCGTTAAAAAGCGCCGCCTGATGAGCGTGGGAGTAATCCTGTTATTTTTGCTGCTGATGTCTACGTTTGTTTTGCCGCAGTTGATCTCGCCCAGCACCTCTGGGGATACCAGAGGAGGGGATGTCAGCATTGCAAAACAAATGTCGCTTATTTTTGTACACCCTATAACTTATATATGGATTCTGATCAAAAATATCGCGTCGACCTGGTGGGATTATTTGATCGGTGACTCTGTATTTCGGAATTTAGGACATTTTGGCATGGCTGGATTGGGTTATATCTCTGTAATCTATATGGCCTTTCTCGCTGTGGCGGACAATAGCGGAAGGCAATATTTTCAAATGACGGCCGGCCGGCGGATATGGATGTTTTTATGTGCGGCGGCAGCAATTGTTTTGATCTGGACATCGATGTATCTGACTTATACGGAGCCGGGAAGTTTAAATATCATGGGGGTGCAGGGACGGTATTATTTGCCTCTCTTGCTACCCATCTATCTATGTGTGAACAGTAGACGGTTTACTTGGAAAGTCCGGGAAAAAACCTATAATACGGCGGTGACGTTTGTTTCGGGGGTTATCATTTTTATGATGCTATGGAACAATGTGTATACCGTATTTTGCAAATAGGACAGCAGGACAAACAGAATAGGGTTTTCCTTGATGATTAAGGATAAGAATGTTATAATAAAGAATCAATATTTTGAAATAAAAACAGAAAGGAACTATAAAAATGGGAAAGATCAAAGTGACCAAATGCGGGATAGAGGGACTGTGCGTGATCGAGCCTCAGGTATTTAAAGATGAAAGAGGCTATTTTATGGAAACCTATAATTATAATGATTTTAAGGCGGAAGGTCTGGATATGGTATTTGTACAGGACAATCAGTCTATGTCCGTCAGAGGAGTGCTCAGGGGACTGCATTTTCAAAAGCATCATCCGCAGGGAAAGCTGGTGCGAGTCGTGCGGGGACGGGTATATGATGTGGCAGTGGATCTGAGAACAGATTCCAAGACATATGGAAAATGGTATGGCGTAGAGCTGTCAGATGAAAATAAAAAACAGTTTTATATACCGGAAGGCTTTGCCCATGGCTTTTTGGTGCTGAGTGATGTGGCGGAGTTTACTTATAAATGTACAGATTTTTATCATCCCGGAGATGAAGGCGGGATTGCATGGAATGATCCGGATATTGCCGTCGAATGGCCGATTGAAGAGGGAATGAAACTGATCATTTCGGAAAAAGACCAAAAATGGGGCGGCTTAAAAGAGGCGTTTCATTTTTAAATAAGATTTTAAGGTGAAGAAAGTGCAGAAGTTAAAAAAAGGATGTATTATACTGATTGCAGTATATGTATTGTGTGCATTGTTCTTTTTATACATTGCACAGGATCAGATACAATATACGGCAGATGAAACTTACGCGGTCGGCAGGAATGCGGATCGATATTTGGACCCTTTGACCTCAGGGGAAACGGTTGAACAGACCTTTACAAATCATCATGAATTTATCAAGACAATCCAGGTTTATTTTGCGACTTATGCCGGGGATAATCATGGGGAAGTGACTTTGTTTCTCAAAGACCCGTCCAACGATGAAGTGCTGGCGGAATCAAAAGTGAATTTATCGGAAGTGGCAGATAATTCGTGGTATACATTTGCTTTTGAAGAATGGATCGATGTTGCGGAGTATCAAGGGAATGAGCTGTCGGTTTCTTTGATATTTGATCTCGCAGAGGGAGATACCATTACGGTTGGCATTTCGGATACGGGAACGGAGGGGAGATTATCTGTTGATCATGAGCTGGTAAGTGGTTGGTTATGCTTGACATTGGGGCAGATCAATCGTTCTGCGCATGCGTGGATATATCCGCTGATCCTAGTTGTGATCGGTATTGCACTGATCGCGTATGTTCTCTATACTTATTGGTGTAAGCGGAAAGGGCGTAAAAATCTGGGACTCTACTTTGGATATACGTTTCAGAGATACCGATTTTTGATGAAACAACTTGTTTCAAGGGATTTTAAAACAAAATATAAAAGATCAGTACTGGGAGTGTTTTGGAGTTTTTTAAATCCGCTTTTAACTATGTCTGTGCAGTACGTGGTGTTTTCCAGGTTGTTTAGATTTCAGATCCCCAATTATCCGGTTTATCTGCTGACGGGTGTGGTTTTATTTAACGCATTTAATGATGCTACCACACAGGCTATGAACGCAATCGTTGGAAATGCTTCGCTGATTACAAAGGTATATGTCCCGAAATATATTTATCCGATTTCCAAGGTGCTCTCTTCATGCATTAATTTGTTGTTTTCATTGATACCGCTGATGCTTGTTGCTTTATTTACTGGTGTAAAGCCTACATTGGCTTTATTGCTGTTGCCATTTGTATTGGTCTGTATGATATTATTTTTTATTGGAATATCCTTTTTCCTTTCGGCGGCAATGGTATTCTTCCGGGACATGCAGTTTCTTTGGGGGGTTTTTACGATGATTTGGATGTATGCTACTCCGATCATTTACCCCATTGATATTTTGGAAGGCAGCTTTTTGCTTCATTTTCAGCAGATCAATCCATTATATCATTATATTACTTTTTGCAGGACGATTATCATAAATGGAGTTTCCCCGGAACCGCTGGAATATGTATTCTGTGTATTTTGGGCGTTGGCAGCTTTGGCTGTGGGGGGATTGCTGTTCAAGAAGACTCAGGATAAATTTGTTCTGTACATCTAAGGAGTAGTCTTATGGAAATGATAAAAGTTGAGAATGTATCAATGTGCTTTAGAATGGCCAATGATAAGATCTCAAGTATTAAAGAATTTGTTACTGCGTTTATGAGCAAGAAATTAAAATTCAGAGAATTTTGGGCTCTAAAAGATATCAATTTCGAAGTAAATAAAGGAGAAGTTGTAGGGATCATAGGCCGTAACGGAGCCGGAAAAAGTACTATTTTAAAGATTATTTCCGGTATTTTAAAGCCTACTAAGGGGAAAGTAACGGTCAAAGGGAATATCGTTCCGATGCTGGAGCTGGGGTCGGGTTTTGATCCGGATCTGACAGGAAAGGAGAATATTTTTTTAAATGGAGCGATCCTTGGCTACTCAGAAGAATTTTTAAAGAGCAAGTATGATGAGATCCTGGAATTTTCGGAGCTTGGAGATTTCATCAATGTGCCGATCCGCAATTATTCATCTGGAATGATGGTCAGATTGGCTTTTTCGATAGCTACTGTCGTGGAACCGGAAATATTGATCGTAGATGAAATTCTGGCGGTTGGAGATGAAAATTTTCAAAAGAAAAGCAAAAGAAGAATGCTGGAATTGATGAGCGGAGGGACAACCGTATTATTTGTTTCGCATAACTTGAATCAGATCAGAGAAATGTGCGACCGGGTCGTCTGGCTGGATGATCATCGAGTAAAGATGATGGGAAAAGCACAGGTTGTATGTGCAAAATACAATTTGGATGATGGAACTGTGCAAGAGCTGGATGAACTGGATGAAAAGTTTATAAAATATACAGAGACGAAAAATATCTGACTGATGGGTACAGAAGATTACGGGAATCTGGGAGATCATCAGATCGCGGTCTCCGAAAAAGAATGGATACGCTGTACTTTCGGAGATGAGTATATTGTGCGGGAGGTGCCTGCGAGAAAATATTGGGAATGGATACCGTATATCCGTAAATATATGAATAAAAGCGATATTATTTTAGGTCATGGAGGCGGAAATCTGGGAAATCAGTACTTGCCATCGGAAAATATACGGCGTGATTTTGTGCGCTCATTCCCGCAGAATCCCATTGTCATCATGCCGCAGACTGTTTTTTTCTTAGATGATGAACAAGGGAAAAAAGAGTTGGAGAACAGCCAGGACGTATATAATAATCACCCGCGGCTGCTGCTTTATACCAGGGAGAAACAGTCCTATGAGTTCGCTAAGAAAAATTTCACCTGTCAGGTTCGTCTTGTTCCGGACATCGTGATGTTCAGTGATTATTCTGATTATCATGAAAATAGATGCAATACTTTGCTGTGTTTGAGAGGTGATATTGAATCTGTTCTGAATAAAGAAGAGAAAGAGAAGATCTATCAGATCTTGGGACAATATGGCAGCATTGAAAGAATCGATACACAGAAAGATTTTTATATTGATATTGAGGACAGGGAACCATATTTGGAAGAGTTTAAACATAGCATCGCTTCAGCGAAAATTGTTGTAACAGACCGACTCCATGGGATGATCTTTTGTGCGATCACCAAGACTCCCTGTGTTGTTATGGAAAATTATAATTATAAAATAGAAGGCTGTTATGATTGGCTCCGGAATTTGCCATATATTGAATATATACACAGCCTGGATGATCTGGAGACTGCAATCGGTAAAGTAATGAGGGCCGATAACAGTTGTTTTGACAATCAAAAGCTGCAAGAATATTTTGTTGAGATGGGTTGTGAAGTGAAGAAATATCTCGGAATCAGCGATCAGTGATCGCACAGTTAATATTGGGAGGATTGGAATGAGTCCGTTGGTTAGCGTTGTGATGCCGAACTATAATGGGAGCAGATTTCTGGAAGATACGATAGAGAGTGTTTTACGTCAGAGTTTTCAGGACTATGAGTTTATAATTGTAGATGACGCTTCCACGGATCATTCCATGGAGATCATAGGAAAATACCAAAAGGATCCGCGGATCCGTGTGCATAGGCAGGAAAAGAATGGCCAGATCTGTACAGCATTAAATAAAGGGCTTTCTCTGGCAAAAGGAAAATATATCGCGAGGATAGACAGTGATGATCTTTGGTTGCCGGATAAATTGGAACGTCAGGTCTGCTATATGGAATCACATGAAGAATGTGGTGTGTGCTTTACGCAGTTGGATATCATTGATGAGGATGGAAATATTATAAACGATCATGAGAGCGCGCTCTATTCTTTGTTTTCTCAGGAGAACCGGACTCGTGAGGCGTGGATACGAAAACTGTATTTGGAGGGGAACTGTCTGCCTCATCCAAGCGCTGTGATCCGCAGAGACGCTTTATTTGCTGTGGGGGAATATGATTATATAGGTCTTCAGCTGCAGGATTATGACCTTTGGCTGAGGATATTACTGATCCATTCCATTTATATTATAGAGGAGCCCTTGCTGAGATACCGGCGTGTCCAGAAAAACAATCAAAGTATCAGTGCGCCTACCCTGAAGGGACAAGTACGGGAATTTAATGAGAGAGTATTGCTTTTGGATGGATATCTGGATAAAATGGAGCAGAATCTGTTTATAAGATGTTTTCAAAAAGAATTTGTAAATGCGGATTCCGAAACGGAAATGGAAATAAAATGTGAGAAGGCCTTTTTGCAGTTGAAGGTTTTTGAGAGGGCCTATGGATCACGGGAATGTTATTTACTGGCGTTGAAACCATTGAAGGAATTGCTGAATCAGGAAGAAGGCCGGTATATCTTAGAAGAAAAATTTCATTTTACCTGTAAAGATTATTATGAAATTACGGGAAAACATATTTTTAGTGATTATATTTTAGAAAAATCCGGTGTCAGCGCCTTGAAGAAAAAATTAGTATTATATTATGATACTGGAAATGGGTATAATGAACGGGAAAAATCTGAACAGGACTATATCTGCGCCAATGGCAGGGTAGAAATAAAAATGCTACTGTCAATGGACAGGTTGGTAAAATGCAAGAAGATTCGAGTGGACCTGCTGGATGATGAAGCGGGTGTGTTTTGTCATGTCCGTTTTCGGTCTGGGGGAGAAAAGGTTGCGTTTGTGCCAGTGAACGGTTTTTTGCAGGATGAATATTTGATTTTCCCGACAATGGATCCGCAGATCGAGATCGAGGCGGATCAGATCGTGGATGGAGAACTTCAGATCCAGGCCAGCATGATCGTCGGAGGAAGGAAAGAAGTAGAAGATTGGCTTACCTTACTGGAACGAGAGAGAGAATCCGGAAGAAAGCAGCTGCAATATATGGAAACAGTTGTGGAACGGCAAAAAGATAAGCTTGAAAAGGCCGAGCAAGAAAAGCGGAAACAACTTCATTATGTGGAAACGGTTGTGGAGCGGCAGAAGGATAAATTGAAAAAGGCTGAGCAAGAAAAATGGGAATTAGAAGAAAAACTTCGAAATGTAAGAAATGAATTGTTCGCTCTGGCGGAAGCATATGCGGAGGAAAGAGAAAGGAAACGGTAGGATGAAAAAGCTTTTATATAATGTGGATGGTTTCCAAATAGGAATCAAGGAACAGAAGATGTTTCTCCAGATGAATGGGTGGGTGCTTTTTTCAAGGGAAGAGCCGTATAAAGTATGGGTGATCCACAATGGCAAAGAAGATGGAAATGTTCAGGTTTCTTTTTGTAAAAGAGAAGATGTGGCGAAAGCGTACCCACAGTATCCTGCTGTGGGTACAGTGGGGTTTGATTTGTTTTGGGAGATTGAGTTTGCAGAGCTGAATATGTCAGACAAGCTTTCTGTCGTTGCCGTCTGTGGTACAGATGTCCTTCTGCTGTGGCAGACAGATTCCAGCGGGATTGGACGTTATTTAAAAACAACGATAGCGTATGCGGTAGATCAGATTACGGTAGATGATACTCATGTCGTCTTGGCTGGATGGGGTATATCTAAGGTCGGTGAGATGCCGTTGGAATATGAGGTGCGAAGCTCAGAGGGGAAAGAGATAGAAATTGCTTGCAGGAGAACCAATAGAAGAGATGCGATAAGGGCTGTTTTAGGGGAAGACAGCGAAGCGTATTGTGGATTTAATGTCAAATTTGAATATGAAAAAGGAAAACGCTATGATCTGATCCTGAGAAATGGTGTTGAGTCTGTGAGGTATCATATTGGGATCCGAGATGCACAGAAAGAACAGAAAAAGAGAAATCGACTGTATCTTCCTGCAAGAGACATTATCAAAAGCTATCGTCTGAAAATGTTGCGCAAAGATCTAAAAACATTGAAAAGTAAAGGGTGGGATGGCCTGAAAGATGAATGGAAAGGACGTTACGCATCGGAAACAGGCCGCTATGATATCTGGTATTTAAAACATAGGGCTACAGCAGAAGAGCTGAAGTCACAGAGGAAAGATCAGTTCTCCTACATGCCGGTTGTCAGTATCATCGTTCCGGCATATCGAACTCCTGAAAAGTTTCTCCGGCAGATGATCGCTTCTGTGAAGGAACAGTCGTATTCGCATTGGGAATTGTGCATCGCGGATGGGAGCGGTGAAAATGGAGAGGTTGAGAAGGCCATCCAGCAGTATTTGTCAGACAACCGGATAAAATATAAAAAATTAGACCAAAATATGGGAATATCCGGCAATACTAACGCTGCGCTTGACCTGGCGTCAGGAGAGATCATCATGCTTTTGGACCATGATGACATTTTAGCGCCTGAGGCGTTGTATGAATTTGTAAAAGCCTTTAATGAAAATCCAGAGGTGGATTCTATTTATTCGGACGAGGATAAGATTTCTATGGATTTGAAACGTCACTTTGATCCTCATTTTAAAACAGATTTCAACTTGGATCTTTTGCGGTCCAATAATTACATCTGTCATTTATTTGCAGTGCGAAAGACTATTGTAGAACAGGTAGGTGGATTTCGGGAAGAGTTTGACGGTTCACAGGACTATGATTTTATCCTGAGATGTACAGAAGTATCCAAAAAAGTTGCGCATATTCCCAAGATCCTGTATCATTGGAGGATGCATCAGCAATCGACTGCGGCAAATCCGGAAAGCAAAATGTATTGCTATGAAGCGGGGAAAAGGGCTATTGAAGCCCATTTGAAACGGCAGAATGTTTCGGCGAAAGTAATGATGCAGGAGCATTTGGGATATTATTCTGTGGACTATGAAAAAAAAGGAACTCCTTTTGTGTCAATCCTGATTCCAAACAAGGATGAAAGCGAGTGCCTGAGGCGCTGTATTGAATCCATATTTGAAAAGACCTTATACCGGAATTTTGAGATTTTGGTCATTGAGAATAACAGTACGGAAGAGGAAACGTTTGCTTATTATAAGGAATTGGAAAAAAATCCTCAGGTCAGGGTAATATATTGGGATGGCATCTTTAACTATTCTGCCATCAACAATTTTGGGACCAAGGAAGCAAAGGGGGAGTATTTCCTTTTGTTGAATAATGATACGGAAGTTATTTCTCCAGAGTGGCTGGATATGATGTTGGCGGATTGTCAGAGAAAAGAAATAGGAGCGGTTGGATGCAAACTGCTTTATCCGGATGATACGATCCAGCATTGTGGTGTGGTCATTGGAATGGGAGGTATTGCCGGTCATATTTTCAATGGGCTTCCCAGGGAGTCGACGGGATATTTTGCCAGAACCAAAGTGCAGCAGGATTTCAGTGCAGTTACGGCTGCCTGCCTGATGGTTTCCAGAGAAGTATATATGCAGTTAAATGGGCTGGATGAAAAACTGAAGATAGCTTTTAATGACGTGGATTTTTGCCTTCGGATCCGGGAGGCAGGCTATCTGATCATGCTGGAGCCCAGGGTTTTGCTGTATCATCATGAGTCAAAGAGCCGTGGACAGGAAGATACTTTAGAAAAGATGAAGCGATTTGATTCGGAAGTGGAATATATGAAGACCAGATGGGCCCGGATTTTGGAAGATGGAGATCCGTACTATAATAGGAATTTAACACTGAAATCAGGAGACTGCAGCTTGAGGTAATCGAGATAAAGGACAAGTGGATTATGAAAAAAAAGTGGATCATAGCAGTTGTAATATATTTTGTAATGGCAGCTGTACTCCTTTTGCAGGAATATAATGCGCCATATATAAGGATAGATGTAAGGACATCGGATCAAAATGTAACCCATTATTCTTTATCTGTTTATACGGAAGATGATGCCAAAACCATGAAATCGGTTGTTTTAACTGGTGAGGCAGAGTTTTTTATTTCGGGAAAATATCGTAATATTAAAAAAATGGTATTTGAGACAGAAGAAGGGCAATGCGATATCCAAGATATCCGCGTGTATGGCTTTGGGGTTGAAGGATTTCATATTAATACTTCTGAAGCCTCTTCGATTGTAGATGGAAATAATTTGATTCAAGAAAGTGATGGAAGTTTAGTTGTTGGTGAGGGGGTGTTGCAGAATATAAGAGGGGTATTCGAGTCTGACAGGGGAGTTAAGCTTCTGATGTTAGGCATTGGGACGGCCATATATTTGCTGATAATGTTAACAGTATGGTATTTTTTATATTGTTATCAAAAAGAAAAGCAGTCGTTTGTTCCCCATTTGAAAAAAGTTTTTTGGGATAATCGATATTTTTGGGGAGTATGTCTTATATTTACGCTGATCTATCTATGGTGGTATAAACAAATTCCTCAGTATGGCACGACGGAGCTGCCTCATGACGATACTTTATTTGTAAAGTGGGTTTCTAATTTAATACAAGGTAATTGGTTAGGGGAATATGGCAGCAAAACACTGATAAAAAGGCCTTTATATTCAGTGTTTGTAGCGTTGTGCAATGGCATGGGCATTTCGGTTATGCTGGCTTTGGGATTGTTTAATGTATTTGCGGCGTGTATTTGCATTTTGGCATTTCGTAAAGTGATCTGCAATAGAATATTTAAGACGTGCCTTTATTTTTATTTACTTTTGTCTCCGGTTATGTATAATTTTTCTTATACTCAGAGAACGTATCGCATGTCTATCATCCCTCCGCTTGTCATTTTGATAATTTCGGCATTGGCAGGTCTTTTCTTTCGCAGAAAAGAAAACATTAGGAATATGATTCCATGGACAGTTCTGAGCGGGCTTTCTGTTGGAGTCTTCTGGAATGTTCGAGAGGACTCTGTCTGGATGTTGCCGTTTATTGGTGGTGCCAGTATATGTTTATTGATTGCGCTTATTGTTGAAAATGGAAAAGATAAAAAAAAGTTGGTTTTGAAAATTGCATTGATATCTTTTCCGGCATTGAGTATTCTTTTAAGTAATGGAATTATAAAAAAAATAAATCAATACCATTATGGAGTGGCAACGATCAGCGAAATAGATAATTCTTCATTTGGAGAAATGATGAATTTGATCTATTCTGTGAAACAAGATAAGGAGATTGAATATGTACAGGTAAATCATGATACAGTAGAAAGACTGTGTGAAGTTAGCCCAACATTAAATTCGATTAAAAAAGAAATAGATTGGATTTATGACAGCGATTGGCAGCTATGGGGAACCGGAGCAGACGATGGAGAAATAGAAGGCGGTTATTTTTTATGGGCAATTCGGGATGCGGTTGAGCAGGCCGGATATTATGGAAGTGCGGTATCAGCAGAACGTTTTTATGAAAAAGTGGTGAATGAGCTGAAAACAGGCTTTGAAACTGGAGAATTGCAGAAGCAGGACAGATATGTTAGCTCATCATTGATTAACAGATGGAAAGACTACTATCCTTCTCTCCTTGCGGATAAAATATCAGAGACAGTAAAATGGTTGGTTAATTATGAGAAAATTGAATTAAGGAATATGCCTGGATACGGCGATGAAGATGGACTTCGAGAAATAGAGGCCATTTATGGTTCGCCGGTTGGGAGAGAGAATAGGCAGAAGCTTTCATTGCAGGGTTGGGGATTCCCTGTGAATAGTGCAGATGATCTTCAATTAGTTTTGGTTGCTGACGGAAGTGAAGCTTATTATATTGAAAATTCAGGAGGGGATATTGATATTTATCAATATTTTAAATCGCAGGGAATGACCTATGAAGGTGCCAAAGAGTGTCGTTTTACAACGGAATTTGAGGCGAAAACTATGGATAGCCTTGAACTTTTGGTCTATGTGTCGGGGGTATTGGAAAAGTCATATAATTTAAAAGATAAGGATAATATAGGTCACATTATATATGAAGATTCTTTTATCATCAGTCTGGATAAAGCGGAAGTGACTGCGATTTCGGATCCAGTATTAATGCGTGGTGAAAAGCCGCTTCGTCTGTTTGGGGCGATGACGGAAATTTATAGTCGCACAGGTTTAATGTTAGCGGTATTGGGATGTGCAAGTTTCTTAGGTCTTGTTATTTGCTTTTTCATAGATAAAAAGGAACGGAAGAAAACTCAAATTGGGGCAGTTGTTTTAGTCCTTTTAGGGATTTTAGTGAGTCTATGTGCCTTAGCCATTGGTGTGTCTTATACTTACATTGAGGCGTGGAACACAGATGAAAGGATGACTTATATGGCAGGAGCGTATCCTGTTATGCAGTTATTTATTGGTATTTCTGTTTTGTATTTGCTCCAATATATAATGCAGAGAAGGAAGGGTAGGGAGGCAAAAGATGAAATTGATCATTCAAATCCCCTGTTATAATGAGGAGAAAACTTTGACCATTGCGCTGGATGCGCTTCCGAAGCATATCGACGGGATTGATGAGATCGAGTATCTGATCATCAATGATGGCAGTAAGGATAGGACAGTGGAAGTCGCTCGGAACTGGGGTGTACATTATGTGGTAAATTTTAGGAGAAATAAAGGGCTGGCCAAAGGGTTTATGGCTGGCCTGGACGCCTGTCTTCGAAACGGTGCGGATATTATCGTCAATACAGATGCGGATAATCAGTACTGTGCAGATGATATTGAAAAGCTGGTACGTCCCATTATAGAGGGGAAAACAGATATCGTGATCGGGGCCAGACCGATTGATGAAACGGAGCATTTTTCACCTTTAAAAAAGAAACTACAGCATTTGGGAAGCTTTGTGGTGCGCAAAGCTTCTAAGAGTGATATTCCAGATGCGCCCAGTGGGTTTCGGGCATACAGTCGGGAAGCTGCCATGCGTATGAATGTTGTTAATGAATACACATATACATTGGAAACAATCGTCCAGGCGGGAAGGAGCAAAATCGCAATGGATTCGGTTCCGATCCGGACCAATGAAGAACTTCGTCCTTCCCGTCTGTTCAGCAGTATGTTCGGATACGTGAAAAAATCTATGGTCACGATCTTTAGGGCTTTTATGATGTACAAGCCCATGAAGTTTTTTGCTATTATCGGAAGCATCATCTTTCTTTTGGGAGCTGCGTTGGGAATCCGTTTCCTGGTGTACTTTTTTATGGGAACGGGAAGCGGACATATTCAATCGTTGATTTTGTGTAGTACACTGCTTCTTTTAGGGTTCCAGACAATTGTGATTGGCTTTTTGGCGGATGTTATCGCTGCAAATCGTAAGCTTTTGGAAGATGTACAATATCATGTCCGGAAAATGGATTATGATGGAGTGAAACAGCAAGAGAAGGAAGAAAAACAGTATTGAGAACGAAGAAAAAAAATTGGAAAAAAACGGTTGTCAAAGCGCTTGGCCTGGCCATAGGAGTGCTGATCATATGGTTCATGGTTAAGGAGATCGTTGATAATTGGGCTGCCATCCGTCCATATTTATCCAATATGAATCTGTCTCTTTTCCTCCTGTCCATAGGTGTGTATGCTGCTGCGTTTTTGTTTACAGGATATAACTGGACTTATCTTTTGTGGAGAATGGAAAAGGGGCCTGGGCGAAGGGAGTACCTGAACGCGCATATGGTCAGCGCTCTGGCAAGATATATTCCGGGGGGGATATGGAGTATTGTGGGAAAGGCATATTTCTGCAATCAAAAAGGAGTATCCAAGCAGGCAACGACCGTCAGCATCATATTAGAATATGTATTTCAAATTGTTTCCAGCGGGTTGTTTTTTGTACTTCTTATTCCCTTTTTATTCCAAACAGGAATGCAGACAGCCCTTATTGCGGTGTGTGTGATCGGGATTGGGGTTGTTCTTGTCTTTTTGCCCAACTGTATTAATCTGGGGATTAAAATTCTGGCTAAGATTTTAAAGAAGGATTGCGGAGAGATTACATTAAGAAGAAGCTTTGTTTATCGGATCCTGTTGCAGTATACGGGCGCCTGGGTGGTCACTGGAATCGGTCTGATTATTTTGGTGGCTGCGTTTTCAAGCATAGATTTTTTGCAGGGAATTGTTTTGGTCTTGTCCTATCCAGTCTCCTGGGTCGTAGGATTTATAAGTCCGTTACCCAATGGAATGGGGATTCGTGAGGCAATCCTTCGGATCCTTTTAGGGGATAGCCAGGCCCATGAATTGGTCCTTTTGATCGTTGTGACGTCCAGGATCTGGACAATCCTGGGAGAGATCGTGGCGTTTATTGGATTTAAGGTTTATTATATGCTAACAGGGAGAAAAAAAGAAAATGCTTGATTTTTTGGAAAACAAAAGGGTACTCTTTGTCACGACCAAAAATTTGGATTATATTCGAAATACTCAGGAAATAGAGCTGCTTAAAGAAAAGGCAGCTTCGTTGGCTGTGATCGGTTCTTATGATAAAAGCTATATCAAGCGTTTGTTCTCGGTATTTGGGAAATTACTGAAGATTAACATAAAAGATTTTGATATTTCGTTCGTGGGTTTTTCTCCCCAATTGATTGTTCCTTTCTGGAAAAAACTCAGAAAAAAAGAGTTGGCAATTGATTTTTTTATTTCCCTGTATGATACGTTTGTGTGGGACAGAAAAAAATTTAAGGATAACAGTTTACTGGCAAAATATTTAAAAGCATTGGATCGGAAAACGTTAAAAGCGGCTGACTATATTGTGACAGATACAAAGGCGCATGGACGGTATTTTGCAGAAGAATTAGGCGCTGATGCCCATAAGGAGTATACCTTATATTTGAAGGCAAATCGTTCTATATATTATCCGAGAGAGCAGAAGAAGACGCCGGAACTTCAGGATAAATTTGTTGTTTTATATTTTGGCAGTATACTTCCTTTGCAAGGAATTTCTGTAATTCTGGATGCGGTTCATTTGCTGAGGAATGAAGAGCGCATTTATTTTTATATTGTGGGGCCGGTCAATCGGAAAGATAGGGACCCTCTTGACAATGTATCTTATTTTGAATGGTTGTCTCAGGAAGAATTGGCTGAAAAGATTTCACAAGCAGATCTGTGTTTGGCGGGGCATTTTAATGATCAGATAAACAAGGCAAAACGTACAATTCCAGGGAAAGCTTATATTTATCGGGCGATGAAGAAACCCATGATCTTAGGAGACAATCCGGCAAATCATGAGTTGTTTGATGAAAAAGACGATGGGATCTATTATGTGAAAATGGGTGATTCTAAGGCTTTAGCAGAAAAAATATTAGAACTATCTAAAAAAGACAGAGAGAAGAGGGGGATAGAATGAAAAAAGATTATGTGATTGCGGTTGCAGGAATGGGGTATGTGGGGTTGTCGATGGCAGTTTTGCTTTCTCAGCATCATAGAGTGTATGCGGTTGATATCCTTCCGGAGCGGGTGGAACTGGTCAATCAAAAGAAATCCCCGATCCAGGACGAGTATATTGAAAAATATCTTGTGGATAAGCCTTTAAGGCTGACAGCGACAATGGATGCGGAATCGGCGTACAGTGCGGCTGATTTTGTTGTAGTGGCTGCTCCGACAAATTATGATTCTCAAAAAAACTTTTTTGATACATCGGCGGTGGAATCTGTTATTCGCCAGGTCATGGAATATCATCCGGAAGCCTATATTGTCATCAAGTCTACAGTCCCGGTGGGCTATACGAAACAGATACGGGAAAGAACCGGAAATCCTAATATTTTATTTAGTCCGGAATTTTTAAGAGAATCGAAAGCGCTATACGATAATCTTTATCCTTCCAGGATTATTGTTGGTACAGATACGGGAAATGAGCATGCAGTGAGAGTAGCTTATGAGTTTGCGGCGCTTTTGAAGGAAGGGGCAGTCAAAAAAGAAATAGATACGTTGGTCATGGGTTCAACAGAGGCGGAAGCGGTCAAGCTCTTTGCCAACACATATCTGGCACTGCGGGTCAGTTATTTCAATGAGTTGGATACCTATGCAGAGATGAAAGGCTTGGATGCGAAGAAGATCATTGAAGGCGTTTGCCTGGATCCCAGGATCGGAGCGCATTATAACAATCCCTCTTTTGGATATGGGGGATATTGCCTTCCAAAAGATACCAAACAGCTGTTGGCGAATTATGAAAACGTGCCGGAAAATTTGATTGAAGCGATTGTTCAGAGTAATCGGACTAGAAAAGATTTTATTGCTGACAGGGTGCTCCAGAAGGCAGGATATTCCGGATGGGAAGATGACAGCATTGAGCAAAGTCAGGAGAAGCCAGTTGTGATCGGTGTCTATCGCCTTACAATGAAGAGTAACAGTGATAACTTCAGGCAAAGCAGTATTCAGGGAGTTATGAAACGGGTAAAGGCCAAAGGTGCTTCGGTTATCATTTATGAGCCGTCGTTGAATGATGAGGAAACCTTTTTTGGAAGCAGGATCGTGAACCGGTTGGAGATTTTTAAAGAACAGAGCCAGGTGATCATTGCCAATCGCTATGATCATTGTCTGGATGACGTTAAAGAAAAGGTTTATACCAGGGATATCTTCTTCAGGGATTAAAATGCAGAAGTATAGAAAACATTACAATTCTTAAAAATTATGATAAGCACTGGAAAATTGTTATGAAACGGAGTAAAATAAAAAAGCAGAAAGGGAGGGCAGTTGAGAATGGGTTATAATAGAAAACAGTGGAAACGGGTTCTTGTCATAATACTGGCAGTCCTTGTGCTATTTAATACGATTACAGTTTTAGGGGCAGAAGAGAGCCAGGCAAGTGACGAGTTCACAAGCAGTGCAGTGCCGCAGGAGAGCCAGGCAGAGGAACCGGAGGCCTCTGTGCTGTCGGGAGAAGAATTGACAGATCCTGAGACAGAAGGAGAAAGCGCAGGTATCGGGACTGAAAGTGAAAATGAGTCTTCGTCGGATTTGGAATCGACGGAAACAGAAAGTGAAGAGGAGCCTATAGTGCTTCCTACGGTCCGCTATCAGACTCATGTCCAGACTTATGGATGGCAGAGCACAGTTTCGGACGGAGCGGTAAGCGGAACGATTGGTCAGGCCAAGCGCCTGGAAGGAATCAGGATCAGCATTGAAGATACAGATTATAGCGGGAGTATCCAGTATCAGACTCATGTACAGTCCTATGGATGGCAAAAGGCTGCAGCCGATGGGGAAATGAGCGGAACGGCTGGTCAAGCCAAACGTTTAGAAGGAATCAAGATCTGGTTAACGGGGGAATTAGCAGAAAAATTTGATATTTATTATCGGGTCCATGCTCAGACATTCGGCTGGCTGGACTGGGCTAAAAACGGCGAGCTGTCTGGAACAACGGGACTTGCAAAGCGGCTGGAAGCGATTCAGATCATATTGGTGGAAAAAGGGGGAGAGGCCCCTGGTTCCACAGAACGTACTTCCGCTTCTTTACCCAGTGTTACATATCAGGCGCATGCTCAGACTCATGGCTGGCTGGATTGGGTATCGGAGGGAGCAGCCTGCGGGACAACGGGAGAGAAAAAACGATTGGAGGCAGTTGCCATAAAATTAACCGGCGATACCAATCTTTCAGGAAACATCGAATATCGGACCCATGTGCAGAGTTTCGGATGGCAAAGTTGGAGCCGTGATGGGGCAGTCAATGGAACTACCGGAAAAGCAAAGCGGGTAGAGGCGTTGCAGATCCGGTTGACAGGAGAGCTGGCCAATGTATGTGATGTATACTATCGTGTCCATGTGGAAGGATATGGCTGGCTGGGTTGGGCTAAAAATGGAGAAATGGCCGGAACCAGTGGGCTGGCGCTTCGGGTCGAAGCACTTGAGATCCGAATAGGTGCCAAGAGTGGTGTTGCGCCTGTAGTGACTGGTACGGTTGCTTACCATGAGTATACCGGGCCAGGTTATTATCAGATCGGAAGCAATCGCTATTATTATATTGCCAACGGAGTGAGAAGCGGAGGCAATGGATGGCAGAGGATCGGAGGTAATCGTTACTACGCAGTAAATGGGATTTTCGTGACAGGATGGCAGTATATTGACGGATATAAGTATTATTTTAATCCGGATGGCAGTTTATGCCAAAATGTGGATGGGATCATTGGAGTTCAGTCCACATATCAGATCCGAATCAATAAGCAGGCGAATTGCGTTACTATATATGCCAGAGACGGGGTCAATGGTTATGTAATTCCTGTTAGATCTATGCTGTGTTCTACAGGAGATGATACTCCGTTGGGAACGCTCAAGACATTGGGAAAATATCGTTGGGCAAATATGATTAATGGCACATATGCTCAGTATGCCACTAGGCTGACACCGGTGCCGGGAGTGCTATTCCATTCCATTACATATTCTGTCAAGGGGGATATCAGGAGTATGATCCCGGAGGGATATAATGGTTTGGGGACAATCCGCTCGCTTGGCTGTATCCGGTTGGTGTGCGGAGATGCCTATTGGCTTTATCAGAGGTGCGCTGTGGGAACGACCGTGATCGTATATAACGATGCAAACCCTGGACCTTTTGACCGGCCGGTGGTGGCCCCCATTCCGGTGAATCAAACATGGGATCCCACAGATCCAAATCTGTAAAAAATAACGGGAAATGATAGAAAAATGGGGCTGTCGCACTAATGAACTGCTCCCCGTCAAGTAGACAATTAAAAAAAATAAAAATTGTTTCTGCCACCAGATGTAAAAAGCTGGTGGCAATTTTATGCTACCAACACATACTGTTCGTGTTTTTCAAAAGGAGTTAATACTCCCAGATTTCTTTGTAATCGTTTATG
>CAJFUL010000001.1 GCA_904420245.1 Candidatus Paralachnospira avium | reverse complement strand
GCTGGATCCCGGTCTCGGTCAATCTGTCCAGGCGGCATTTCTGGAACCCCGGCTGTCTGGAGCCCTTTGAGAAGACGGCCATGGATCTGCGGATCCCGGAAAAGGCTCTGGAGATCGAGCTGACAGAATCCATCTTTTTTGACGATAAGACCATCGAGGATATGAAGGCCTGGATCCGGGAGATGCATAAGATGGGATTTTCCTGTTCTCTGGATGATTTCGGGTCGGGATACTCGTCCCTGGGGCTTTTGGCAGGCTTTGACGTGGATGTGATCAAGCTGGACAGGAGATTTTTCCTGGATACCGGGAATCCCAGAGTGGAGGAAGTGGTGACTTCGGTGACGGGGCTGGCCCACAATCTGGGGATCCAGACGGTGGCCGAGGGCATCGAGGATGAGGAACAGATGGATTTCGTGAGGAGGACCGGCTGCGATATGGTCCAGGGATATTACTATTCCCGTCCTCTGCCCGCGGAGGAGTTTGAGGAGTGGCTGGAAAACTCCGGTTGCAAAAGCAGGGGATAGATGTTAGGATTAAATAGGATTTAAGAAACGGGTGGGAGGATACACGAGATGGAAAAGAGACAGGGGCGGTCTGTCACGGATCTGACCCGCGGGGTCATCTGGAAGCAGATCCTGGTTTTTGCGCTTCCGTTCCTTTTGTCAAATTTACTGCAGCAGTTTTACAGCACGGCGGATGCGGCCATTGTGGGGCAGGACGTGGGAGCGGGAGCTCTGGCGGCCATCGGATCCTGCGATAAGCTGACGTATCTGCTGATCAATCTGTTTGTGGGGATCTCCACAGGCTCCAGCGTAGCGGTCTCCCAGGCCTTCGGGCGGAAAGACGAGTCCAGCCTTTCCAGGACGGTCCATTCTTCCATTGCCCTGGGGTTCTTATCGGGGGCCATCCTGATGGTGCTGGGGATCTTCATAGCCCCCAGTCTGCTGGTCCTGATGGACACGCCGCCTGACGTGCTCCCCATGGCTTCCGCTTATATCCGGATCTATTTCATGGGGATGATCCCCACCATGGTGTACAACATGGGAAGCGGGATCCTCCGGGCCATGGGCAACTCCAAGAGCGCGCTGTTTTATCTGGCGGCGGCCGGAGTCATCAATGTGGGGCTGGATATGCTCTTCGTATGGGGCTTTCACTGGGGCGTCGAGGGCGCGGCGGCGGCCACGGCCATTTCCCAGGTGCTTCCTGCGGTGCTGGTCTTCTGGAAGCTGACGAAGCTGGATCCGGCGTACCGCCTCACGGTCCGCGGCATACGCCTCTACGGGCAGGAGACTTCCTACATCGTGCGCATCGGCGTTCCCGCCGGCCTGCGGATGGTGCTGGTGAGCCTGTCCAACGTGGTGGTGCAGGCCAGGATCAATGCCTTCGGCGTGGACGCCATGGCAGGCTGCACCTTGTTCTTTAAGCTGGAGGGGTACCTCTACGCCATGATCTCGGCTCTGAGCCTGGCCCTCACCAGCTTCGCCGGACAGAATATCGGCGCCGGCAATTATGTCCGGGTACGGCAGGGCAAGAGAGTCTGTATGTCCATGGCCATCGGCGTCACGGTGGTGATCTGCCTGGCGCTGTGCATCTGGCCGGAGCCGGCCTGCCGGATCTTCACGGCGGATGAGGGATCCATCGCTTACGGAGCCCTGCAGCTTCGGTATCAGCTCCCGCTGTATATCATCTTTACCTGGACGGAGATCGTCAATGGGGTGGTCCTCTCTTCGGGACATACCATCATCCCCATGGTGGTCAGCCTTCTGGGCATGTGCGCGGCCAGGGTGGGCTTCATCTTCGTGGTATCGGAATTTTTCTACAATATACGGGTCATCTACCTGGCCTTCCCCTTCAGCTGGATCGTGACCATGATCGGCATCGCCGTGTATTATCACAGGGGAAGATGGCTCCAGGACATGCGTTTTTCAGAAGCCGTGAGAAAACAGCAGGAGGCGTGAGATGGAAAAGAAGCGGAACAGCTATATCCCCTATGCGGGAGTGACGGTCTTCATCTGGGCTACGGCCGTTTTGTTCACCCAGTATGCCCAGGAGAGCTTTTCCAGCCAGGCCATAGGGCTCCTGCGGTATCTGAGCGCTTCCGTGGTCCTGCTGGTCTTTATGGCGGTGAAGCGCATCGGTCCGCCGAAGCTCCGGGACGTGCCCAAGTTCCTGTTTTCCGGCGGCGTGGGGTTTGCCTACTATGTGACGGCCTTCAATCTGGCGGTGGAGACCTTAAACGGAGCCACCAGCAGCGTGATCGTCCAGATCGTGCCGGTCCTGACGGCGGTGCTGTCCTGTCTGATCCTCCGGGAAAAGATCTCCTGGAAAGGATGGCTGTGCATCGCCGCGGCCTTCGGCGGGATCCTGGTGCTGACCCTTTGGAACGGCGTGTTTTCCGTGAAGCCGGGAGTCCTCTGGATGCTTTCGGCGGCGGTGGCCCTCAGCGTCTACAATCTGACCCAGAGGATGTTCGTCCGGGATTATACGCCATTCCAGACCACGGCTTACAGCATCCTGGGCGGGACCGTGTTCCTGCTGGTATTCCTGCCCCGGACCATCCGGGAGATACCGGGCGCGTCTTTCGTATCCTGGGCATCGGTCCTCTATCTGGGGATCCTGGGAGGAGCCCTGGCCTATGTGCTGTGGACCAAGGCTTTTGCCCTGGCGGAGCGGACCAGCGACGTGTCCAATTTCATGTTTGCCATGCCTCTCCTCACCAGCCTCATCGGATTTGCGGCCAAGGGAGAGGTGCCGGGCATCGAGACGGTCCTGGGAGGCATCCTGATCCTGGGCGGGATGATCCTGTTCCAGATCACAAAAGAAAAGGGAGGAACGTAAATTGGAAAGCCAGAGGACGGGGCACAGCCATGGAGAGCTGTCCATAGATCACTATGCGTACGGCTCTGCCATGCGTTCCTGGAATCCCTCTTTTAAGATCGTGACGGCAGTGTTTTTCCTGCTGTGCGTCATCGCCATGGATTCCATGGCGGTCTCTGCGGTGGTGCTGTTTTTCATGGCTTTGGTGGTGATGACGGCGGGGGGGCTCTCTCCCCTTCGGTATGGGAAGCTGATGGCGATCCCCCTGGCCTTTATCCTGCTCAGCAGCATCGCCATTGCTTTTGATTTTTCCATGGCTCCTGGGGGGGAGTACTGCCTGTCCCTGGGATTTTTTTATATTTTTGCGGATAGACAGAGCCTGCTTGAGGCCGGAGCCCTGGTGCTGAAGGCGTTTTCAGCGGTGAGCTGCCTGTATCTGATCACGCTGACCACCCCCATGGGGGAGATCGTCGGCTTTTTCAGGAAGATCCATGTGCCGAAGCTCCTGGTGGAGCTTATGTATATGATCTACCGGTTTATTTTTATTTTGTATGATACCCAGAGAAAGATGGCGGCGGCGGCCAGATCCCGGCTGGGGTACCACAGCGTCAGGGCTTCCTGGTATTCCTTCGGACGGATCTTTTCCAATCTCCTGGTGGTCTCCATGCGGCGGGCCGGAGCGTATTACGACGCTCTGGAATCCAGGTGCTATGACGGGGATCTGAGATTCTGGGAAGAGAAAAAGAAGATCTGTCCGCTCCAGGTCCTGGGGGCCGCAGGCCTGGCAGTCATCGTCTTTGTGGTCTGGATATACGCGGGATAAGAGAAAGGAAGAAGGCGGAACATGAGAGAGACGGTTTTGGAAATATCCCATCTGAGCTACCTGTACGAGGGAGAGCATGAGGCGCTCCACGATGTGAGCGTATCCATCGGGAAGGGAGAGCAGATCGCGGTGATCGGCTCCAACGGAGCGGGGAAGTCCACCTTTTTCCTGAATCTGAACGGAGTCCTGACGCCCAAGGAAGGGACCATATCCTACAGGGGAAGGGTCATCGGGCGAAACAGGAAGGATCTGAACTGGCTCCGGGAGCATGTGGGGATCGTATTTCAGGATGCGGACAGCCAGATCATCGCGTCCACGGTCTATCAGGAGGTCTCCTTCGGTCCCATGAACCTGGGGCTTCCCAGGGAGGAAGTGAAGGAACGGACCGACGAGGCGCTCCGGTATATGGATCTGACAGACATGAAGGACCGGCCGCCCCACTATCTCAGCGGCGGAGAGAAGAAGCGGGTCAGCATCGCCGATATCCTGGCCATGAAGCCGGAAGTGATCATCTTTGACGAGCCGACGGCTTCTCTGGATCCGGTCAACACCCTCATGCTGGAGGAGGTTTTGGAAAAGCTGGGACGGGAGGGGAGGACCCTTCTGGTCTCTACCCACGATGTGGACTTTGCCTACCGCTGGGCGGAACGGGTGCTGGTCTTTGAGGGCGGGGGGATCCTGGCGGACGGAGATCCGGCGGAGATCTTCCGGGACGGGGAGATCCTGAAAAAGGCCCACCTGAAAAAGCCTCTCCTTTTGGAGGCGGCACAGATCCTTTCCGGAAAAGGACTTTTGAAGGAGGGAGAGTATCCCCGCACCATCGAGGAATTCAAAAAGTGCTTTTAGTATCAAAATATTTTACTTGCCAAAGAAAAGAAGCTGCGCTATAATGCCAAAGTGAGAAAGAAAAAGAAAGGCTGTCCCGGAAAAGCACGGTTCTCCGGGGCGGAGGATGGTAGATAATATGAGCCAGCTTATTGCAAATGCCAGAGCGGGACAGGAGCAGGCCGCGTATCGGGTGTCGGCTGCCAAGAGAAGGAGCCTGGCAGGGAAAAAAGCTTTTTCTTCTGTGATCCTCTATTTTCTGGCCCATGGGCTGGATCTGCTGGGGAAGAAGGATGAGCGGGTGGAGGAAGAGTTTGCGGTCTGGGAGGAAGGCTTCACCTGGGGGATCGGGATGGGAGAAGGAGCTCCCGCCCTCTATATGAAAAAGACCGGGACGGGGCTTGCCAGGCTTTCGGAAAAGCCTGCGGACATCGACTTGATGATCACTTTCAAGAGCGTGGAATCGGCTTTCCTGGTGCTGTCCGGCCAGGTGGGCGTGGCCGGAGCGTACGCGAGACACGCTTTTGTCCTGAAGGGAGACATCGCCAGGGCCATGTCCGTGGTCCGGTGCATGGATCTGGCGGAGGCCTACCTGTTTCCCAGACTGATCTCCAAAAAGATCCTGAAGGAAGTCCCCGAGAAGCGGATGGGTCTTGTCCGCACGTATCTGTCGCTGATGGGGCATATCGTTTGGAGGAGGAATCGCCGATGATCCCGGATTATTATGAATTCCAGCATAGCACCAAGCTGCTGTCTGGAAAATTTTCTCTGGAAAATATCCCGGCAGAACTGCATATGCTGGGGGCCCGATGCCCCATGGTGCTGTCGGATCAGGTGCTGGCCCAGATCGGGACTCTGAAGACGGTATGCGATGCCGTGCAGGAGGATGGGATCTCCATCGGAGCCATCTATCATGAGATCCCCGCGGATTCTTCGTCGGCGGTGGTCAATGAGATCGCGGAGCTCTACCGCCGTTTTGGCTGCGACAGTCTGGTGGCGGTGGGCGGCGGCTCGGTGCTGGATACGGCCAAAGGCGTGCGGATGCTCCTGTCCCAGCAGGTGGACGACATCATGGAGCTTTTGGGCTGCGAGATCCTCAGCAGAGGGCGTCATATCCCCTTTGTGGCCATTCCCACCACTTCGGGGACGGGATCGGAGTCTACTTTGGTGGCGGTGATCCGGAATGCCCAGAGCGGGATGAAGATGGAGTTCATCTCCTATTATCTGCAGCCGGATGTGACGGTCCTGGACGTGAGGATGACCCTGACCCTTCCGCCCAAGACGACGGCTTCCACGGGGCTGGATGCGCTGTGCCATGCCATTGAAGCGTGCACCTGCCTCCAGAAAAATCCCATGAGCGAGGCGTACGGCACGGCGGCCATCCGTATGATCGGCCAGTATCTGGAGCGGGCCGTGAAAAACGGCAGGGACGAGGAGGCCAGGATGGGGCTGGCCAACGCATCCACCATGGCGGGAGCGGCGTTTTCCAATTCCATGGTGGGGATGGTCCATGCCATCGGTCATGCCCTGGGCGGCGTCTGCCATGTGCCTCACGGAGATGCCATGACCATCCTCCTGCCCTACTGCATGGAGTACAATATGGAGAAGCTGTCGAAGGACTACGGAGAGCTCCTTCTGTATCTGGCCGGGCCGGAGATCTACGCCCGGACGCCGGAGGAGAAGCGGGGAGAGGCCATGGTGGCTCAGGTCCGGCAGCTGTCCGGAAGGCTCCACCAGCTGTGCGGCGTTCCGGTTTTCCTGAAAGAGGCAGGAGTGAAGAAGGAAGATTTTGCGGCGGTGGCCAGGGCGGCGGTGGACGACGGGGCCATGATCGTGAATCCTGTAGAGGTGACGAAGAAAGATGTGGAGGCGGTCCTGGAACGGGCCTATGAATAGAGGACAGGAAGATCCCGAAGGTCAGAGATGACTTTCGGGATCTTTGCATCGATCCGGCGGGAAAAGGACACTGTATAGGTAAAGGGGCTTGTCTCTGTCAGACAGGCGCGCGGTCTCAGGAGCAGGCGGCGGCATGGCGCGGCAGCGGAAAAGGAGGGGGAGAGTATGGAAAAGCTGGAGGAGCTCAGTCTGGTGAAGCGGGCGAAGAAAGGGGATATAGAGGCCTTCGGGCTCTTATATGAGCAGATCTACCGGGATCTGTACAAATTTGCGCTGTTCACGCTGAAGGATGCTTCGGATGCGGAGGATGTGGTGGGGGAGGCTGTGACGGATGCTTTTGAGACCATTGGAAAGCTGCGGTCCGAAGAGGCGTTCCGGGGTTGGATGTTCCGGATCCTGGCCAATAAGTGCAGACGTATGCTGAAGGCATATGGGAAGCGTCCGACGCTCCGGGAATACGGGGAGGCGCCGTATGGCTGGGAACCGGGGGAAGTCCGGGAGACGGCCAGGGAGGATCTGATGGACTTGAAAAAGGCTTTTGACGGCCTGGAGGAGGAAGACAGGCTCATCGTGGCGCTGGCGTTTTTCGGCGGTTACAGCAGCCAGGAGATCGGAAAGATCCTGGGGAAGAAGCCGGGGACGGTCCGCTCCAGGCAGAGCCGGGCGCTTTCCAGGATGAGGGCGTTTCTGACAGGTTCTTATGGGCTGTAGAGGATGGAAAGGAAGTGACGGTCATGGAACAGAAGTGGATAGAAGAGGCGAAAAAGACGGCGGAGCTCATAGAAGTGCCGGAGGCTCTGACGCCGGAAGCCGTGAAAAGGCGTCTCGCGGAGAAGGGGAGAAAGAAGCCGCGGTTTTACCGGATGCGCGGTTTCCGTCAGGCGGCGGCCGTGATCCTCTTGTTCCTGCTGGTGGGAGGTGGGAGCCTGTGGATCTTCCGCCAGGCGGGAAGCGGCAGACAGTCTGAGGACGCAGCGCAGCAGGGGAAAACCGTTCCGGAGGCCGGACAGATGCTGGCGGGAGATTACCGGCCGCCGGATTCCTATGAGGAGATTTATGAGTATCTGAGCGCATCCTTTTACAGAGAGTACGCGGCGGAAGCGGACGGTTCGGGAGAGACGGCCGCGGCCGCCGTCCCGGAGGCGGGGGAAACTGACGGTGGAGCCATGTATTCCCAGACCAATGTCCGGACAGAAGGCGTGGATGAGGGAGATCTGGTGAAGACGGACGGGGAATATCTCTATGTGATCCATACAGGCGGCAGTCTGGCCGGATCGGTCCATATCGTCCGGGCGGACGGAGGAGAGATGGAGGATGTCTTCCGGACGGAACCGGTATCGGACGGGATCTACCGGGATTACGATTCCCCAAAAGCCCTCTATCTGGACGGGAACAGGATGACGGTGATCTACCAGTGTATGGACGACGCGGGAGAGGTCTGTACCGTGACGGCCGTATATGATATAACAGACAGGGAAGAGCCCAGGCTCATCAACACGCTGGAGCAGGACGGCGCGTACAGTTCCAGCAGGAGGAACGGGGCTTATGTGTATGTGTTTACTGTCCTGGACATTGTTCCCGGGGAAGAGAAGAACGGGATCCCCCACGCGGAAGGAGCGGCCCTGGACTGCGGATCCCTCTATTACTCCGAGGGGACGGGGACGGACCGGGTCCTGGTGGCGGCTTCGGTGGACACCGCTTCTCCCTGGGCTTTTTCCGATACCAAGGCAGTTTATTATGAGGGATCCCTTCTGTATGTCAGCGGAGACTCCATCTATGTGGCCCAGACGCTGGCAGATCAGACGGAGCTTTTTAAGCTGTCCTATGAGGAGGGCAGGATGGAAGCCGTGGGGAGCGGACGGTTTCTGGGGTACTTGAAGGATCCTTTCTCCATGGATGAGTACGGAGGGTATCTGCGGATCGCCGCCACCGTGACGGACTCCGAGAGCGGAGGGCAGGCCAATTCTCTGTATGTGCTGGATGAGGAGCTACGGATCGCCGGATATATCCATAACATCGCGCCGGGCGAGCACATCCAATCCGTCCGTTTCCTGGGGGATACCGGGTATTTCGTGACATTCCGAAATGTGGATCCTCTGTTCAGCGTGGATCTTTCGGATCCGGAGGAGCCGGAGATCCTGGGAGAGCTGAAGGTCACGGGATTTTCCAGTTATCTGCATCCATACGGGGACGGAAAGCTTTTGGGCATCGGAGAGGAGGTCGGCCCCTGGACGGAGGCCCAGGAAGGCCTCAAGCTGTCCATGTTCGATATAGAAGATCCGTCTCAGGTGACAGAGGAGGATAAAGTGGTGTTAGAAGAGTTTTTTTATTCTCCGGCCCTCTTTGATCACAGGGCAGTCCTTGCGGATACGGAGAAAAACTGCTTCGGGTTCCTGGCCTGCGGGGAAGAATACCGGTACCTGCTGTATTCCTACAGGGAGGCGGGATTCGTGCAGGAGCTCTCCGCAGAGCTTCCGGACGGGATCGCGAGGCCGGATGAGGTCAGAGGCCTCTATATCGGGGATACCCTGTATGTGGCCAATGTGCATATGGACGATGGAGAAGGCCTGGTGTTTGCTTATGATATGGAGAGCGGGGAGCTTTTGGGTTCCCTCTCCCTGGACGCGGAGTAGAGGAGGAGCATGGCAGAATATTTTGACGTACTGACTGAGACAGGAGAAAAAACGGGAAGGATCAAGGAAAGAGGACAGGTGCACCGGGACGGCGACTGGCATCGGGCCGCGAGGGTCTGGCTGGTCCGGCTTTCGGAAAAGGAGGGGAAGATCTGTCCCCAGGTCCTCCTCCAGAAAAGGAGCCGGAGAAAGGACAGCTATCCGGGACTTTGGGATGTGTCGGCGGCGGGCCATGTGTCCGCCGGCGAGACCGTAGAAGAGGCGGCCCTGCGGGAGACGGAAGAGGAGATCGGCGTGGTGCTCCTGCCCTCTGAGCTCATCCCGCTGTTTTCCATGAGATCGGAGAGCAGATGGGAATCCCGGGGGGAGTGGTTCCTGGACCGGGAGCACCATCAGGTGTATATGGCCGTGAAGGATGTGGAGGAGACGGCCCTCCGCCTCCAGGAGGAGGAGACCGAGGCGGTCCGGTGGATCTGGGCGGAGGAGCTCTATGGGTTTCTGCGGGAGGGAAAGCTTCCCTCCTGCATCCACTGGGAAGAGTATGAGCGTTTGTATCCGCTGCTTGCCGGTCTGGGAGGGTGAGCATCCGGGGCGCCTTTCCGGGAGGCAGAGAAAACAAAAGAAGGGGTTGCAATTTAGGTGGAATCCATATAGAATAGAACCCGTATCATAAAGTCCGGGAACTTTGAAAGGGCGGAGCAGATGAAGTACGGGTTTGAGGTGGAGGCGATCCAGGCGAAGAAAGGGACGCTTCCCAGAGACGAGAGAAACGACATTGCGGCTTATATCGATTCGGTGACGGTGGAGGCAGAGGAGGGAAAGAAGGCGTTCCGGAAGCTGGCGGCCCAGGTAAAGGGGCGGTTATCCAGGGACTGCACCGACAAATCCGCCACCATCACCCTTCCGGATTACAGCGGCTGTCAGGTCCGGATCCGGCTGAAATAATTTTTTAAAAGTTTTTTTTCAAATTGTGTTGACATTTGATACGATTTAAGGTATACTAGCATTCGTTCGGTGAGAACACCAAATGAGCCGAGAGGTTCAGGAGGTCATAGATATGCAGTTGTGGCGGAATTGGCATACGCGCATGATTCAGGTTCATGTGAGCATTACGCTCGTGAGGGTTCAAGTCCCTCCAACT